>JABUUR010000398.1 GCA_021443065.1 Fibrobacter sp. | reverse complement strand
TGGGATCCCAAGGACTACCCCGAAGATGCCCAGAGCCAAATGGCTCCGGGCGGTACCAAGAATGCCGAGGCCCGCAAGGTCTGGGGCATGGAGGTTAAATAAATGCTCGCATTGATTTACTTCATTATCCTGGGAGTTATCGCCGTGGGTTCCGCCCTTTGCGTGCTCCTTTCCAAGCACCCCCTCTACGGTGCTCTTTCCCTGGTGGTTTCCATGCTGTCGCTGGCAGGCATCTACGGCCTTCTGGGCAGCCCCTTTATCGGCGTTGTGCAGATAATGGTCTACGCCGGTGCGATCATCATGCTCCTGACCTTTGTCATCATGGTGCTGAATGCCGCAAAGGACGGTAAAACCCCCATGTTCGACAAGGTCTCGCTGTTCGTGATTCCCGCAGCCTTGGTGCTTTCCGGCCTCGTGGGCTTTGTGCTGGTCCGTTCCGGCATCGCTTTCGACGCTACCGCAGTACGCGGCTCCGTAAAACTCACTTCCGAAACCCTGTTCAACGTCGCTCAAGAAGGCCCGGGCTACTTCGTCTTGTTCGAAGTCATTGGCCTTCTGCTCCTTTCCGCCATGGCTGCCGCAGTTCTCATGGCAAAAAAGCGCTTGGGCACCGATAACGAGGAGGATAAGTAATGGAACTCCAGGCTATTTATGTGCAAGTCCTTGCCTTGGTGATTTTCGCCATCGGCATTATCGTGGCGGTTTCTCGCCGCAACATCTTTTTTGTACTCATGGGTGTTGAACTGGCCCTGAACGCAGTGAACCTCTCCTTCGTGGGCTTTTCCAAGACGCTCCCCGAGGATATGAGCATCGCTGGTCAGATCGTGCCTTTGTTCACCATCGCCGTGGCCGCTGCCGAGGCTTGCGTGGGCCTTGCCATGGTGATCATGATTTTCCGTAACCGTGAAAGCGTTGACTCCAACGACTTCACCAACTTGAAGGGGTAATGATCGATGACTAATTTACCACTTTGGTTTATTCCTCTCTTCCCGCTGATCGGCTGCATTCTCCTGGGCTCCATCGCCCTGGTTTCCTCCGATAGCAAGAAGGGCCCTTCCGAAGGTTTCGTGGGTGCGCTTTCCGTGCTGTTCCCGGCGCTTGCCTTCGCTTGCGTTGTACTGCTTTCGGTGAACATGCCCGAGGGCGGCATCCGTGCAACGCTTTGCAACTGGATCGACATTCCCATGCTCAAGGTGGATGTGGGTTTCCTGTTCGATTCCCTTTCTCGAATCATGTTGCTGTTCGTTACCGGCATCGGCACCTTGATTGCAATCTACTCCATCGGTTACATGCACGGTGACCGCGGTTTCGCCCGCTTCTTCGCCTACATCAACCTGTTCTTGTTCAGCATGATTGTGCTTGTCCTTTCGGACAGTCTTCTGCTTACGTTCCTGGGCTGGGAAGGCGTGGGCCTTTGCTCCTACCTGCTCATCGGTTTCTGGAACCACGACATCAACAACTGCAAGGCTGCAAACAAGGCTTTCATCGTAAACCGCGTAGGCGATATCGGATTCCTTTTCGGTATGCTGCTTCTGTGCACCTTGGGTGGCTCCGGCATTCTCAATTACGATAGCCTTAACCACTTCATCAACATGATCATGGGTTCCGGCAACGCAGAAATCGTCGTGCCTATCCTCTCTGTCGTGGGCATTTGCTTCTTTGTGGGTTGCACCGGCAAGTCCGCCCAGATTCCGCTGCTTACCTGGCTTCCCGATGCAATGGCTGGCCCCACTCCGGTTTCCGCATTGATCCATGCCGCTACCATGGTCACCTCCGGTGTTTACCTACTGGCACGTCTCTCTACATTGTTCGTACAGATTCCCCTTGTCCTGGATATCATCACCTGGGTGGGCCTTCTCACTGCCTTCTGGGCTGCCGTGGCCGGCCTGTTCCAGAACGACATCAAGAAGGTGCTGGCTTACTCCACAGTTTCCCAGTTGGGTTACATGTTCATGGCCGCAGGCGTGGCCGCCTTCGACTCTTCCATTTTCCACGTGTTCACCCACGCCTTCTTCAAGGCTGCTCTCTTCCTTGGCGCAGGTGCCGTAATCCACTCCCTGGCTGGCGAACAGGACATGCGCAAGATGGGCGGTCTCCTCAAGAAGACTCCGGTTACCGCATGTGTCATGATCTTTGCTTTCCTCGCCATTGTGGGTTTCCCGGGTTTTGCCGGTTTCTGGTCTAAGGACCTTATCCTGGAACGCCTCTACATGAGCGGTCCCATGGGCCCCTTCTTCTATGTGGTTGGCCTGCTTACTGCCGTGATTACCGCAGTCTACATGGGCCGTCTAATCGTGATGACCTTCTTCGGTTCCTACCGCGGTTCCAAGGAAAGCGAGGCCCATATCCACGAGGCTCCGGCTACCATGCTTTTGCCCATGGTCGTTCTGGCCTTTGGCGCAATCTTTGCAGGCTACCTCTGGGCCGATTCCATCGGTGTCAAGTTCTTCGAAGAAATGCTTGCCCCCGTGGTTGGCTCTGCCCAGCAGGTTCTTACGCACAATGCCGCACATGTGAACCCCATGGTGTTTGCAGGACTTGGCACCCTCGCCGCCCTTCTCGGTATGGGTATCGCCTGGGCCAAGTACGGCAAGGCCCGTATCCCGGAGGCCAAGGGTTCCTCCGCTCCTCAGGGCAAGATGGCTACCTGGACATTCTTCTGGGATTACGTCCACGGCGTCGTGATTACCGTGGTGAATGCTGTTGCCTGGGTGGTGGAAAACTGCGTCGACAGGCTCGTCCAGTTTGTACAGTGGCTGGTGGCCAGCATTGCCGAAATTCTCGGTGATGGTGCCGCCGCGTTCCAGGTTCGCAAGGTGCGTCTCCAGATTGCCCTTAGCATTGCCGGCGTGGTCGCCCTTATGATTGTTGTTCTTTTGACTGGAGGTTTGATCTAATGCTTTTGCATCTCCTCGTCTTGGCACCCTTTGTTGCCGCTATTCTCATGGTGGCAACCTCCAAGGAAGATCCCAAGTCTTCTTCTCGACTTGCTTTCCTCTTTGCCCTTGCATTCTTCGGAATGTCCATCGCCCTTATCGCCGGCGGCAACCAGGCTACCGAAGCCGTTGAATGGTTCCGCATTCCCGGCGCAAAGGGTCCGGTCTACTACTACCTTTACAGCCATGGCCTCGGCGCATGGATGGTGTTCCTCTCCACCGGTCTTTCGCTGGTAGCCTTGATCACCGCCCGCAACACCACCTGCAAGAACTACCGTAACTTTGCCATTGGCATTTTCGCCTTGATGGGTGCCATGAACGGCACCTTCCTCGCTGCCGATGCGGTTCTGTTCTTCTTCTTCTTCGAAGCCATGGTGATTCCCGCTGCAATCCTTATGGCGGGTTTCGGCGGCAAGGAACGCTCCAAGGCTGCGATGACCTTTGCCATCTACACCCTGGTAGGATCTGCTCCCATGATGGTGGCTCTCTGGTACCTGATTTCCCAGGCGGACAGTTCCCTGCTCCTCTCCCTGGCAATCGCCCTCCAGAACATGCCCGAGGGTACGCAGGTTGCAATTCTTGTCAGTTTCCTCCTGGCGTTCATGGTGAAGACTCCCGTTTTCCCCTTCCACGGCTGGCAAGCGATTTCTTACTCCGAGGCTCCGGCCCCGCTTTCTGCGATCCTTACCGGTGCCATGAGTAAGGCCGGCGTGTTCGGCTTTATCGCATGGGTTCTCCCGGTTTTCCCCATGAACACGGGTCTGGTGAACGTTATGATGTGGCTTGGCCTCGTGACCGCTGTTTACGGAGCCCTCATGGCCCTTCGTGCAACCGACTCCAAGAAACTTTTGGCTTTCAGTTCCATGGGGCACCTGGGCCTGGCTGTAGCCGGCGTGTTCACCCTTTCCGAGGCTATGCTCCCTGCGGTTCTTGTGCTTTTGGTGGCTCACGGTATTTCTGCCGGCGCACAGTTCTTGCTTATGGGTATTGGCGAACGCATGACTGGCACCCGCGAACTTGATAAGTTGGGCGGCCTTGCCCGCGTAACACCGGTGTTCGGCACCCTCTTTGGATTCGTTGCCGTACTCGCCCTCGCCATTCCGGGTACCGCCGGATTCGTTGGCGAATTCACTGTGCTCCTGAGCATTTGGGACGGTGTGGGCCCTGTGCCAGCCCTGGTTGCTGGCCTATGCATCATTCTTTCTGCGGCCTACATGCTGCGCTTTGTCCAGAAGGTTATTTTCGGCGAGCAGAAATGCGAAATTTCCGGCAAGCGCATGACCGCACTGGAAGGATCGTCCATCGGCGTCATGGGCGTTCTGCTCCTGGTGTTCGGCATGCATCCGGCTTTCATCACCAACGCGCTGCAACTCTTTGACGAACAAGCCATCGAGAACATGGCTCGTCTTGCCGGCGAAAAGCCCGCCGTGCCCACCGAGCAAGACGAAATCGTTCCCAGCAGCATTCCCGGCGTGGATGCCGAGGTGGACGACAGCTTGGCATCGGTTGCAGAACCTTACACCGAAGAAGACCTGGATTCTTTGAAGGTCAACCTTAAGGCCAATGGCTTTACCGAAGAAGAAATCGCTAATCTGGTTGAACAGCTCAAGGCTATGCAACTGGAAGACTCTGCCGAAGCCGATGCAGCAGAACCTGCAGACGCTGTGGAAGGAGGTAACAAGTAATGAATAGCATTATCAATCTTTTGCCGGTTATCCTGGTCGCCGTAGGCGCCCTCGTTTCTCTGGCTGCAGAACCGTTCATTAAGGACGACAACAAGCACAAGGTGCTTCCGTGGGTCGCC
>JABUUR010000412.1 GCA_021443065.1 Fibrobacter sp. | reverse complement strand
ATAAAATTAGGCGAGAACCTTGCCCATGGGGGAGGCCTGGCGCTTGGGTTGCTGCTCCAGGGTTTCAAGTTCCTTCTGGTCGTTTTCCATGGCAGAAAGCAGGTCTTCCTGGCCGCGGATCAGGGCACGGCAGCGGATAAAATAGTTGGCACGTATTTGCTTTAACTGTTCGATTTCTGCGCGGAGGTCCTCGGCCACCTGCTTGGTGCTTTCTACCTCCCGGACTGCGCGGGCCTTGGCTTCGGCGACGATGATTTCGGCTTCCTTTTCGGCGGTGGCCTTCACGTCGTCAACGGTGCGCTGCATGGTGACAACGGCGTCTTGAATGGTCTTTTCGATTTGGCGGTAGTAGTTTACCCGTTCTTCGGCTACCTTGAGACGTTCGGTAAGGTCGGTACGTTCCCTGGAAATCTGCTCGAAGGCGTTTGCTGCGGTTTCCAAAAAGGCCTTGACTTCTTCGGGGTCGATGCCGCCAAGGCTCTTTTTGTGGAAATTCTGGTTACGGATGTCCAACGGTGTGAGTTCCATTTTTACCTGCCGAAAAATTTTTGACCATTCTGGTGTTTTTCACAATATAGTTAAAGATTTTGAAGTCGAATAATTCCTGGGCCGGAAATGTGGCTTTTGTGCCCCTGCCCGGAAACGAAATTGGTATAAAAAAATAAGTTCTTGGATTTGGTTAAAGTTGAAATCTTCAAACTATATTATTCCACAAGGTACTTGCATGAAATTTATTAAAGAGTTTTGGAAAGAACAGGACACCTTGGAACGTAAACTTTTCTGGTCGTCCTTGGCAGTCATCACTATTGTGGCGGTGCTTTCTTCGGTGTTCACCGTGTTGGAGGGCATGGATGCGGCAGCCTCCATCGGATGCGTGGGGTGCGCCCTGGTGTGCCTGGGCGTCGGCGGTTTTGCCGTAAGGACCTCCTTGTATTCCCAGTGCTACCTTGTCCTGTGCTGCGTTTTGAGCGGCCTCATGCTGCCCATCATGTTCCTGTTCTGCGGCGGCTTTACCGGGGGTATTCCCCTTTATTTCGTGGCATCCCTGTTCTTGATTGCCTTTTCCGAACGTACCGGTTTCCAGGTTTGGGCCTTTATCATATCGCTGTTGCTTCAACTGTGCGCCATCGGGATTTCCTGGATCCATCCGGACTGGGTCCTTTCGCAGCTGGAACGGGACGATTCTTACGTGGACATGGTGGTTTCGCTGATTTTTACGGGTATGGCGGTCTATGCCACAGCTTCTCTGACGGTGAACGCCTATATCCAGGAACGTAAAAAGAATGCAAAACTTCTTGCCCGCATGGATTACCTTTCTACCAGGGATTCCCTGACCGAGGTCTACAACCGTCGTCACATGGGGTCCATCCTTGCCAATGCGGTGTGGATCCGCAGAAACGATTTCTACCTGCTGATGCTGAACATCGACAACCTGAAACGTGTGAACGAAACCCTGGGCCATACCTTCGGGGACCAGGTGATCATGTCGGTGGCCCACCTGCTGGATAGCAACGCGGATCCTTCCAGCAACGAGTGCGTCGGGCGTTACGACGGCGACACCTTCGTGTATGTCATCGGGGCTCAAAGCGAGGTGGACGCCTACGCAAAGGCGGACAAAATCCGCAAGGCCGTCGTCCAGATGCGTTGGGAGGACCATCCCCACGTGCAGGTGACGGTGAGCGGAGGCATTGCCGCCTGCGGTAACAGGTCTTTCCGCGACCATCGCCAAATGCTTGCCAAGGTGGAGGAACTGATGTACTCCGCCAAGTCCCAGGGTAAAAACCAGATCCGCAACATGGTCGAAAACTAGGAACAATGTTAATATAATGTTGATAAGTTGAAAGGGTGTTTGTGAATGCCTTGTTATGACGTAAAAAGTCGGTTTAAAGCGGCAAGAACCCCTTGATTTATCAAGAATAATTACTAACTTTGCAAACCGAAAATTTTTTAGCTTTTAATAAAGGTTACTACAATGAAAAGAACATTCCAGCCTCACAATCGTAAGCGCGTCAACAAGCACGGTTTCATGACTCGTATGGAAGACCGTTGGGGTCGTGCTGTCTTGAGCCGTCGTCGCGCCAAGGGCCGCAAGC
This sequence comes from Fibrobacter sp., assembly GCA_021443065.1. Taxonomy (GTDB): domain Bacteria; phylum Fibrobacterota; class Fibrobacteria; order Fibrobacterales; family Fibrobacteraceae; genus Fibrobacter. The sequence goes on along the minus strand of JABUUR010000412.1, from coordinate 2,671 downwards.
GCTTGACCGTCAGCGACACCGTCTACAAGAAGTAATCAGGGAATTGGCTCGTGGCCAGTCTACGTTCTTATAGGCTGCCCAACCAGCCCGCATACCGGCAAGTAGCCGTCCAAGGTAAGTTTGTCCGCGGTTCATCGTTCTCGATGAGGTGGATTGACAGCCCGGACGGTTTTTGTCGTTTCTGTTTTTTGGCGAAAAAGAAAAACGGCAACGCCGTCTATCGTAACAGGTGCCGCAGGTTGTTGCGACCCCTGTTTTACAGTATGGCGCCGAACATCCAGAAACCTGTGTGGGCCATGATCATCGTAAACGACAAGGCCGACGAGGTGACTTCGGAACGTTTCCGCGATACTGCGGAAAAGATTTTCAAGAAAATGGAATGGACCCATGTCCGAGCCGTCGAAGAAGTCTAGCGGGCTGGATCGGGTGGTCGGGGCCGCCGCAGAGATTTTAATCGCACCCATTCGACTGTACCAGAAAATCCACCCCTATTTTTTTCGCGGGGTGTGCCGGTTTCAGCCCACATGCTCCCAGTACGCAATCGAGGCGATTCGCGTCCACGGGATTTTCAAGGGTCTGGGATTTTCTATCTTTAGGATCCTTAGGTGTAATCCGTTTTGCAAAGGGGGGTACGATCCCGTCCCTCCTAAAAAGGAAAAGAAATGAAGAAAGATACCATTATTGGCACCATTCTTATTGTAGTCATAATGATCTGGTGGATGTCTTCCAATTCCGCCAACGCCGAAGCAGCAAGGGCCGCCGAGGCCGCTAAGAAAGCCGCCGCCGATTCCGTGGCCGCCTTGCAGGCGGAACAATCCAGTTCTGCAAATTCCCTGGTGCTTCCGGTGACCGGCAATACCGAACTGAAGGCCGCTCCCGTTCTTGGTGGCGAAGCCCCTGCAGTTGCTGAAACTGCCGCTGCAGAACCTGTTGCAGATTCAACCGCCACCGCCGAGGTGGAAAAGGCTCCTGTGCTTGCACCCCGTACGGTGACAGTTGAAAACGACAGATTCATTATGACCCTTACCAACAAGGGTGCAAAGATCCAGAGCGTTATCGTGAAGGCCCTGGCGGATTCCGCCGGCAACTTCCCTGAACTTATCCAGGATACCGAACTGGGCGCCTTGGACCTGAAACTTGGACCTGTGGACTTGAGCGAGGTTGTCTTTGATGCAGGCGACGTTCCCGAAAAGATCGTTGTGGAAAACAACGCCACCGTGGAATTCGTTTTCAAGGATGTCAATGGAAACAAGGTGATCCGCAGTTACGGATTTACCAAGGACGGAGCCGGAGTCCGTCAGGTGAACAAGTTCGTCGGCTTCAGGGTCAACGACTACGAACTCTCCTGGAAGGGCGGCATGAAGGAAACGGAAGAACTCCCCAAGGGCAGTACTTTCAACGCCGCCGGCTATTTCTTTAGCGAAGTGGTGTACAACAACGTAGAGTACGTGGAACGAGAAACTGTCGGCGACACCTGGACCCTTGACGATGGCAAACTCCTTTGGGCAGGCCTTCGCCGTAAGTATGTGGCGATGACCGTGCAGTACGACGCCCCCACCCGCGCCGTGGTCCATGCAAAGCATTTCAAGATCATGGACAGCGCAAGCGATCCGGGTTCCTACGTGCTGACCTTGAAGGATGAACTCCGTGTAGATTCCCTCTCTTACAACTTCATGGTGCTGCCCCTGCAGTGGGACGAAGTGGAATCCTACGGCGTGGGTTACGAAAAAATCATTGCGACAGGTTCTTCCTGGTTCCCGGGCTCCCGCGTCTGGTTCGTATGGATCTGCGAGATGCTTCTCAAACTCCTGAACTTGTTCTACTCCATGATTCCCAACTACGGCGTGGCAATCCTTTTGATTACTGTCCTTGTCCGCGGCCTTACCACTCCCTTTACCATCAAGCAGTTGAAGTCTACCGGTGCAATGAGCAAACTCAAGCCCCAGCTTGACGAAATCAACGTGAAGTACCGTAGCGATCCCCAGAAGAAGCAGGCCGCGATGATGGAACTTTACCAGAAGGAAGGCGTGAACCCCATGGCAAGTTGCACGGGCGGCTGTCTCCCCATGCTGATCCAGATGCCTGTGTTCATGGGCCTGTTCTTTGTGCTTGGCCGTGCCGTGGAACTTCGCGGCATGCCTGCGTTCCTGTGGATTACGGACCTAAGCAAGAGCGATGTGATTATCGAGGCTATCAAGATTCCGTACCTCATGCCCAACGGGATCACCTTGCTGCCCATTGTCATGCTGGTGACCATGGTGTTCCAGACCAAGGTGACCATGCAGGGGAATGCGGGCATGGACCCGTCCCAGCAGAAGATGATGATGTGGATGATGCCTGCGATGATGTTCATCTTCAGTGCGGTCATGCCTTCGGGCCTCGTTCTCTACTGGACCATCTCCAACGTGTGGACTATCGTGCAGTACAAGATCATCCATAAGAAAATGGGTATCGGCCCTGCTACGAAAACGGTGAAGGGCAAAAAGGTTCAGGACGCCGAAATCGTTAAATAATACGCAAGGGGGACTTGGAACCCCGATGAAAAAGTATTGATATCCCGGGCTCATTGACCCGGGATTTTTGTTTTACTAGATCCCCCCCCCATAGGGACCAATGGAAGGTCAAGGCCGGGATGAAGCATTTCTTAGCGCTTAGAAAGACTTGTCCACGC
>JABUUR010000052.1 GCA_021443065.1 Fibrobacter sp. | reverse complement strand
GGGTCCAGGGAGCATATTGCCCCCTGCGTCACTAAGTATGGGCCCGTATCCTAAGGTCTCGTGTCCTTTCCGGGAGGCATTTTGATAAAGTAGATGATGCAAGGGACGATGATGCAGAGCGGTGGGAGTATGGAGAGCAAAAAACTGATCCACGGACTTATATGGGCTTGCTGTAGAATAGGCGACAAATCCACTGCAAGGATGATTGCAGCCAGCGTGATTCCTGGTAACAGGTATTCGAGCAGTCTAGACACCGTGTACTCCGTTTTCTTGTTTTTCTGGTTTAAAACTAGTTTGAAAAACTGCAGGAATGTGTAAAAAAGGGTAAAAAAGAAAAAATGGTGAAAAAAAAGCGGATGAAAAGGCGTAACTTATTGAGTATCATAGACTTATGTACAAAAAAATGATTAAATTTATGGTATGAATATTCGTTTTTCAGCAATTGTTCTTTCTCTTGCAATCGGTTACTCCTTTGCCGTTGACCCCCGAATGGAACAAGGGGCCGTATTCGAGGCCAAGGGTAACTACGAAATGGCCTTGGGCGAATACCGTGCCGTGCTTGCCGAAGATCCCAAGAACTCCGAAGCCTACTTTGCTGCCGCCGAGGTCCGCGTAAAGATGAAGGACTACAGCGCAGCGCTCGCAAACTACCGCCTGGCCTACAAGTTTAGCCCCTGGATGAGCAAAGCCTATGAAGGTGCCGCCAGGGTCTATGAAATCCTGGGTCAAAGAGCCAAGGCCGATGAGGAACGCGCCAAGGATCCCAAGAACCATCCGGAGCCTGTAGAAGAAACCGCCGTTGATGCCGCCGCCGCACCGGAGGCAACCCTCGCTGTATCTGCACCCGAAGAACCGAAGGTTGACGAGCCCCAAAAGATTGAACCGGCTCCCGTGGCCGAACCTAAGGAAGAACCGAAGCCGGAGCCTGCGAAGGTGGCCGATTCTCCCAAGCCAGTGGAGGCTCCGCAGTCTGCAGAAACACCCAAAGCCGCAGAACCTCCCAAGGCTACTGTAGCAGAAGCCGCACCCGTCGAAGAGACAAAGACGCTCCCTGCAGACCCCTTCGAAAGAGGAAAGATCTTGTTTGCAGAAAAGAACTACACGGAGGCCGCCAAGGCTTGGCGCGAAGTGCTGAAAAAGACCCCCGGACACGCCGGCGCCTATTACTACGCCGGTTTGACCCGTTTTGAAATGGGCGAACTGGACAAGGCTGAATTCAACTTGAAGAAGGGCCTGGAATATAAGGAAGAAGGCAACGAAGCCAACTACTACTTGTCCCTCATTTATCAGAAAAACGTAAAGGTGGAACTGGAACAGAAATTCCTGGTGGCCTATCTGAAAAAGGCAAGCCCCTCCGCACAAAACCGCAGGAATGCCGAGGAACGCCTGGCAACCCTCAAGGCTGAAAAGGCAGAAGCCGAAAAGGCCGCCGAAGAAAAGGCTGCCGAGGCCGCCGCTGCGGAATCTTCAAAATCTGCTCCTGTTCAGTCCGCTCCAGTCCAGGCAGCTCCTGCCCAGACTGCGGCAACTGCCGGTGACCAGGCTAACGCACTTTCTGCAGAGGAAACGGCCGTTGCCGAGCCGTCCATCGGCAATGCGAATTTGTTGCTGACCTCCAAGAATTACGAGGCCGCGCTCCAGATGTTCAAGACCCTTTTGGAAAAGGAGCAGAATACGGAGGAACGCTACTACTCCATGCTCCAGATGGGCAACATCTACCGTGAAATGCGGGATTTCCATAGTGCAGTGACCCGCTACCGCGAAGTGGTGCAGCAGTTCCCCGACAGCGACTGGGCAGCAGAGGCCGAACGCGCCTTGGAAGACGCCGTGTGGCTTGAAAAGCATGCCAAGGAACTACCCAAGAAAAAACGATAGTTACTACAATTGACGGTTGTAATCGCAGGTTATAGTCACAGGTTGTAATTGAACATCGAAATTTAATTGAAAATGACAAAGAAAATTTTTTTGGTGGTGTTCTTGATTCTGTGCGGCTGCACGGAACCTGTGGTAAATAATTCTGACATTTTTGATGAAAGCCCGGCAGGTAAAATTGCCGATGATATGGTCAAGGTCTTGTCGACCCAAAAGAAGGTTTCCCTAGGGACCAAGGACGCTTCTGCCAAGGAATCGGAACGCCCTGTTATGCGGGTGCTTTTTTCTTATGACTATTACATTGGACGTCACGAGGTGACCTGTGGCGAGTTCAACAACCTCATGGGTGGCGAAACCGGATTTCGAACAAATTGCGAAAACGATTCATTGCCTGTGGTCAACGTGACATATTACGATGCGGTGCTTTTTGCAAACGCCCGCAGCAAGGCCGAAGGTCGCGATACGGTTTACGCATATAAAAAATCGTCGTTCAATGATGAAGGAAATTGCATTTTGCTGGAAGGTGTTTCTTTGCAAACCGACGTGGAGGGGTACCGACTCCCTACGGAGGCGGAATGGGTGTTTGCTGCCCAGCAGTCCTGGAATCCGGAAAAAAGTTGGAACGGATCCAATTCAGACTACGTGCCTCATAAGGTGTGTTCCGTACAAAGTAATGATGTCTCGAAGATTAATCCCTGCGACATGGCGGGCAACGTGATGGAATGGGTGAACGATTGGCATGGTCGATTCCGTGATACGACCGTTGCTGACTATATGGGCGGCCCCGACGGAGGTGCCCACGACGAACGTGTCCTTAAGGGAGGAAGTTTTCGCAACAACGCCTCTGCCATCAACTTGTTTTCTCGCGGGGACGTGTACACGGTTACTTCGTCCACAAAGGCGGAATATGTGGGTTTCCGTTTGGCCTATGGAAAAATCTTGAACCCCACGTGGCTATCTTCAGATGGAACTTCGACGACAAGCCAGGTGGTGCCTTTGGCAAGTTCGTTGGCTGTAAAAAAGGCCACGCGGAAATACCGGACAAAGTTAGCGTTCCGTAACGATGAAACCGGGAACCTGGCGTACATCGATTATGCCAACGGCTCACTGTCGGTGGTTGAAATTCGCGATACGATCGATGTCTATCATCCAGAAATTTCGCCCGACGGAAAACGTGTGGCGTTCTGCACCAGTTTTGAGGGCTTGTCGGGCAAATCCTCGCTGTATGTCCGTGACTTGAACGAATGGGGAGAAAACCTTGTCCGCCTGGATGTGGAGTCTGCGGCAATTCCCCGCTGGAACGTACTTTCCAATGGCGATACCGTCATTGTTTATGTGGATAACGCGAAAAGCAACAAGGATGAAACCGAGTTCAAAAACGCAGGCACCTGGCAAGTGAAATTTTCGAATGGCAAGTTCGGGGAACCCACGAAGTTGCTGGATGGTTCGTACCATGGTGGTGTCTCAGAAAATTTGGCAGTGACTGGCTCAACCCTTTTGCGCGCCCGTGTCAAAACGGATGGGTCGGATTTTATGGATAAAATATGGTACGACGGTTACCAGGCTTGTAACGTGAGTTTGAACAAGGATACGAAGCAAACTCTGTTCCTTGATTTCGGGGGTGCGCCGGGTCGCGAGATGGTTGGCAAAAAATACGGGGTACACGAATACCTGTTGTTTGCAGATAGTACAGGAAAATTAACCAAGGGAATTGCCGCTCCCAAGGGCTTTGCCTTTGACCACGGTGAATGGGCCGTGGGCTCCTATGCAAAGGATTCCTTGAAAAATAACATGGTGGTGGCAAGTTTGACGAACGCCAATGGTGCCCATCGAAAGATTGTGCTGCTGAATGCGCAAGACGGGCGAATGGTTGATCTTGTCGAAGGGGAGGAACTTTGGCACCCATGCCTTTGGACTAACGGCAATGTTCTTGAAGATGAAAATTTAAATCTGGATAGTGCGGCCATGTATTATTCTGCCGATGCCGGTGAACTTCTTACCATGAAAATGAAACTGTTCTGGAATGTGAAGGATTCTATAGAGTACGTGGCTCTAGGGTCTTCGAGAACCAGTTCCGGGTTTGCTTCGCCTTACTTTAAAAGCGGACCCTCGTTCAACATGGCTAGCGTGCCTAACGACATGGATGTCATTCAATACCTTGCTAAGAATTATGTCTTGCCCCATGCCCCACGGTTGAAGGCTCTTGTCATCGGTTTGGATCTTGATCTGTGGAGAGAAAAACCGGGCGTTAATCTCTCTACGAACATGGGCTCTGCTCCAGGATACGCCTATGATAAAAACAATGATTTCTGGAAAACGGGAGTGCCGGAGTCGTTCATGATGCAGGCGGAGAATGCCTTGGTCGCCAATGAGGACATGTATGGTGCCGTAAAAAGCGCAGGGGGCTGGGTTCAGTTGACGTGCGCTTCATGGACTACGGGAGGATCCGACAGGGCTGACGTTTTCCATGATACGTCCTACAGTAAAATGTCGTCGAATTACCGGTCCGCCTTGACGCAACTTGAAGATTTGCTCCAGGAAACGGAGGAAAGAAAAGTTGCTGTTGTCGGTGTGATTTATCCTCAAAGTCCTCTCTATCAAGAGACTGGTGCTTACGGACGCCACGGGTTGAAAAGGTCCGATGCAGAAGCTCTGCTCAAGGAAGTTGAAAAGTTGACGAAAACGTACACCCATTTTTACGTGCTGGACGAAAATAAAATGGGAAATCACGACTATGGAAATGAACTTGCCTACGATGACGACCACTTGTGTATGGAAGGTGGCAAGGAAATTACTCGCAGAATCGATTCTTTGGTGCAATCCCTGGATATTCCTTGACCGAATTCGTATAATAACTAAATTCATGTACGTGGGATAAAGGAACGTATATGAAAAAAT
>JABUUR010000371.1 GCA_021443065.1 Fibrobacter sp. | reverse complement strand
TGTCTCGCAGTTTTGTACTAGAATCTCTTGACTACAAGAATCTCGAAACTGGACAAGTACCGCTGTTCCACATGGTCCCAGTACAAGGATGGGGAGTAGGTCGCCTGCATCACGGCGTTCCAGGACCAGCTTTGGTGCCAACGCCCTGCGGCAATCTTCAAATTGACATCAGGGAAAAATCCGAAGGCCCCGTTACCCAACGCCCCCACGGCCATTCCCCCCAGGGCCCAGCCGTTCACAAAAAAATCCTTGTCCAAGAGCCAGGTGTAACTGTAGCCGCCATGGGCCCAGGTGCTGTAGGTGTTGCGCTCCTTGGAATAGTAGTCCAATACCCTGGCGCGGTCCACCGCCATGGTAGACTGGATCTTTCCGCCAAATATGAAACTCCCGGCAGACTGTTTCTGGATACGGTCCAGAAAATAAGGCGCCCGCACAGAGAACTTGTCCTTGCCCGACTTTACCCAAAGCACCGAAAGGTACATGTCCCGCTGGCGAAAATCCACATTCCTCACCGTCTTCACAGTGTCATCGCCGTAGCTGTCGGTAGTCAATCCCCCGAACCTTCGGTACTTTATCTGTAACCACAAGTTCTTCGGGAAAAAGTCTAGACCCGTGTCAAAGCCGGTAGAAGGTATATCGCCCTCACCCACCGTAAAAGGGAGCGAAAACTTCACATCAAAGGAAAAATCCTTGAAACCCAGGCCCACGCCCACATCTACGGGCCTGTGGGAATTCAATGTGCCGCCGTCGTACTCGCTGCTGGCAAAGGCCACAAAATTGTAGTTGGCCAAAAGACGTATGGAAAAGAGGTTTTCGAATTTTGACACCCTTTCCTTTTCGATGGTATACACCGTGGGGGCGGGCTTAAGGGAGTCGGGGTCCAAGGGTTCGCCGCTTGCCATGGTGTAACCGGCGTAAGCCCGTGCATTAAAGAACACACAGGCGCCGAGGACCATGAAAAACAATCTTGTCCAGTAAGCTCTCATTCCGTTTCCAAAATTCAGAAAGAAAATAGAATTATATTTTATACCGTTCAAAGGATTTTTTACCATGTCCGTAATTTTATTCAAGAATAAATCAAGCGCTCCATCCTCGATATGGTCTGCAATTCGTTCCGTGACATGCTGCGTCACGATTTTCGTTGCAGCCACCTTTACCGCCCCCCAGGCAACGGCCCAGACCACAGACAGCATAATGCTTGCAAACCTGGAATTTACCGCCAGCGGTTACCTGGCCTACCCGGAGCCCGACAAAAGCGTAAAGTACACCAAGGCACCTGCCGGCTACAAGCCCTTCTACATCGGCCACTACGGCCGCCACGGCAGCCGCTACCATTACAGCGCCGACGATTACAGGTACATCTACGAGACCCTGGCCAAGGCCGATTCCGCCAAGGCGCTTTCCGTTACGGGCAAGCATGTGCTGGCCGCCTCCAAGATACTCATGGACATCGCCGCCCCCAGGGCAGGCGACCTTACCGCCCTAGGCGCAAGGCAGCACCAGGGCATCGCCCAGCGCATGGTGAAAAATTTTCCCGAAGTCTTTGCCGACCGCAAAGGTGAAAAGGGCAAAAAGGTGAACGCCCAGGTAGACGCCTACGCCAGCACCTCGGGCCGCTGCATCCTCAGCATGAGCGCCTTCCTGGGTGAACTTCGGGCACAAAGGCCCAAGGTAATCGTCCACCAGGAAACAGGCAAGAGCCTCATGGCCTTCATCAACACGTTCAATTTCGACATCACGAAGGATTACGGCGAAATCCCGGCCTTCAAGGCAGAAAACGACAAGGTGTGGCAAAACGTATCCACCAGGAATTTCACCCAGACTCTTTTTGCGGACACCGCCTACGTAGCCTTGAACGTGGACATCGGCAACCTCTACAACAAAATGTTCGAAATCGCAGGCAGCCTCCAGGGAATGGAGGAGAACAACGCCCTGACCATCCTGGAGAGGCTCTTTACCAAGGAAGAAAAACTGAACCGCTGGAAGGCCCAGAACGTTTGGTGGTACAGCGTTCTCGGCACATGCCCCCTTACAGGTAACGACGGGCTGAACACCGCAAAACCCGTGCTAAAGCACATTCTCGACGAGGCAGACAAAGTCGCCGGCACCAACGCCACGGCAAAGGGCGCAGTACCTAGCGCAACCGCGGCCACCCTGCGTTTCGGCCACGACACCGCAATACTCCCCCTGGCAGGCCTGATGCAGTTAAGCATCGCAAACGCCAATGTCACCGACATGACAAAACTTCACCAACAGTGGACCGATTTCAAGATCATCCCCATGGCCGCAAATTTGCAGATGGTTTTGTACAAGGCCGCATCAAAGCCCGTACTGGTCAAGTTCCTGTACAACGAACGGGAAGTCACCGCACCCATCCCTTGCGACGAAACCAAACTTGCAAAAAAAGAAAAATGCCCCGCGGCCCCATACTACCGCTGGAGCGACGTCCTTGATTTCTACGGCAAAATCCTAGATTAACCCAAGTCAATTAATCCAGGCCCAGACTGAACTTGCAGTATAGGCCATAGTGGAAAATCCTGTGGCTCATGGGCTCGAACAACTCGCTGGAGTACGCCGCAAACTTGATGTAGGTATCCAGGCGGCCACCCACCTGCAGCCAGGGCTTGAAGGTGTATTCCAGGTACGTGTTGTTCAACAGCAAAAAGTCCCAGCCGGATGCACCGTAATGGGGCAGCGAGTTGGGAATGGTACGCATGGCGTCCACCACTATCTTGTTGCTCAGCGAAACCTTTTTCTTGTAGTTCAACTCCAGCAACAAACTGTACTTGGCGCCTGTATTGTACTGGTAGTTGTCCATGTTGCTTTCGTACTCGGGGTGGACTTCCTTGATCAAGTCGTCGTAACCCATGTCGGCCGTGCCCAAAATAATCCAGTACACCTGATTCATCACGCGGAAAAAAATATTGGGGGTAATCCACAGGGCCAAATCCAGGGCGCCGCCGAGGGAAATGGTGCTGACCGTAGCCAGGTCGCCATAAAAGGAATCGTAATCCAGGTTGATGGAAAAGTCGAGCCAGTGACCTTTTCCATGGACCCCGGTGTTCATGAGCTTACCCATGATGTCCAGTTGCAGAACGGCACCCTCAAGGCCGGCCTCCCACAAGGCGTCGACTGAAAAATAATCAAAGGGCTGCTTTACAATGGTGTAGGGCTTGCCATATTCCAGACGCCCCACCAGAAATCCATACTGGTCGTTCCATTCCTCGTCCAGCCTGTCTGCGGAAGTTTTACCGAACCGATAGTCACTGCCGAACCGCGCCCCGTTTCCAATGGCAATGGAAAGTTCTATGGGAACAAAGCCCGTAAGGTGGTCCCTGTTGCCAAAAGCCTTGCGTTGCAGGTAACCCGCGGAACCAAGGGCAAAAGCCGGAATCTGCCTATACCAGGGGACTTCCTTCGTGTTGTATATCAATCGTGAAAGCCTGTAAAGGACTTCGCCGTACATGGAGCCCCCGATAGTCGTAGAAATCAGGTCGTTAGGCGCCGGGTACTCCGTTTCTGCAAACATTTCCCAGGTAAAGCTGCCCAACGCCGTCCACAAAAGACTGCGGTAAAATCCGTAGCCCCCGCTGCGGGCCGCATTGTAGTACATGGAACCCTGGTAGGGGTGGCCGTAAAAGTTGATAGCCCAATGGTTATGGTCCCATTTCCAGCCTTCGCGCAAGTTCCTTATCCAGATATCCGGATTGATCTTTGCGTAGCCCTTCTCCAAAATGAAGTAATCCCATGCCCACACAAAGACGTTCAGGCCCATCACCTCCAGCATGATTATGGCGGGGTGGATCTTGTTCTTTGAAATTTCCGCCTCGACATGAAGAGACCCGTTTTCAAGATGTGCCTGCCCGACATCCACACCATTGGAATCTTTCAGGTTTATTCCGTCAGCTTCATCGACAGTGTAATTGTCCAGGGCCTTGCGAAGTTCGATAATCTGCTGCATGCTGAGGACAGAGTCCGAGCCGATGATCTCACGTACCACCTTCATTTGCGCAGTGCTGTCCAGCGGGGCACCGGACCAGCCGAGACTCGCAAAAAACAGAATGCAAATGAGGAAAAAGCGTTTCATGGGGTGCTGCAATTTTTTGCCCATAGTAGAAAAAAACGAAGCCTTAGGCAATGCGTATAAATGAATTAGCCGATAAAACAGCGAAATACAGGGATAGACTCGATCAAGTTGCCATGGCAATGAAAATGGCAGGCGCCATGCCTGCCTCGAATAAATACCGCGCATCACGGGAAAAAAATCAGTTGCCTACCTTGACGCCCACGCCTTCGAACACGGCCTTGTTCTTTACATCGGGGAGGGCAACGGTAGTAATCCAGTTGTACTCTGCAATGCCCGCAAGGCCGATGCGTGCGCAGAGTTGGTCACGGGCGACGTTGTAGGCATTGAGAATCTGCAACTTTTCGACCTCGGGGGCCTTATCGATGCGGTCGGACCAGGTGACACCCAGTTCCAACAGGCCTGCGCTGGCCTTGGCGTAAAGTTTTGCCTTTTCTGCATTGATTACAGAGGACTCGGGAGCGGTAAAGGGTTCCACCTGCACAATGGCGACGGACTTGGGGGCGTTGGACATGTTGCCCACCTGCGGGGCAGGCTGCTCATCGCTACCGCAGGCAACAAAAAAAGAGGCCATGATCAGGAAGGTTATTGCAAGAATTCTCTTCGTCATATTAGCCTCTTTTTAATAATAGCGGCTTGTGGGCTCGAACCACAGACCTGCGGATTATGATTCCGACGCTCTACCAAC
>JABUUR010000521.1 GCA_021443065.1 Fibrobacter sp. | reverse complement strand
TGGTTCAACGAAACCATCACCGACGACGTTGTCCTTTTCCGCGACGACGATACCGACCGCGATGACATGATTGGCTTTAACGGAAACTGGGAGACAGGTGTAGATGCTACCCCCATCCCCTTGAGCATGTTGTTCGAGACCTACGAGGCCCTTGGCGTAAATACCCTTTACTTTGTTCCTGACGAAAACCAGCTTTTGAACCCCTCCGATGACGGTTGGTACGATGTGTTCCCCGATGGTGTGGAAGGTGTCTGTTCTTACGACCTTGCTGCAATCATTTACGATACCGATGCTAGCCTCCATCCCGCATTCTCTTGTTATTCTGCTGATGGCGGCGAAGGTTGCCAAATTGGCGCACAGGGCGTTGACCAGACAACGGCTGTGAATGCAGTGAATGCCTGTATCGGTGTTACCCAGGGCCTTGTGGAGCAGTACCTGGATCTCACCGTCCCTCAAAAGGCTCGCAAGCCCAAGCTATCTTCTACTGGCTCCAAGTGCTTTATCAACGAAACCTACTTTAATCAGCTGTTCAACTACACCCAGGGTGTAAACGAAAAGAGTTGCTACAACATGCCCTTCTCCCGTTCCGAAGACGGCAAGTGGGAATTTGACTCCGACTATTTCATCAGTAGAGGAGTGACTGTTCCGGGTGGTTTCTATCCGGTGGAGACATCTACCGACGAATCCATTCTGGAAGCCGACCCCACCCAGATCCCTGTTGAGGCCGCCCGTACAAAGCGTGCCGCCGAAGGTGCTGTCTTCTATGGCCCGGCTCTGCGCGAAAATCACCCCACCGAAGGTGCTCCTCTGATTGACTTGTTCTGCAACAGCTCCAGTTGGACAGGCGGTACAAATTGCGAAGGTCTCTTTGCCGACGGTGATAAAACCGATTCCGCTGTCCAGACCTTCTACAAGTTACCAAAGGACAACATGTGTGTGCTTGGCTGGTCCTGCCCGGACAAGGCTCCCAAGGGTTGGACCTTCTATACTAAAGACACAGAAATCCCGTCTGAAGAAAATGGAAAACAGCCTCGTTGGACATCTAACGTTACTGCTTCAGGTGGTGGCCGCAACCAGCAGTTCTGCTTTGAATCCCATGCCCAGTTTACCTATAAGAAGGGCTTGAACTTCAGTTTCCGTGGCGACGACGACATCTGGGTGTTTATCGACAATACCCTGGCCGTGGACCTTGGCGGTACCCACCTTGCCGCCCCCGGTTACGTAAAGTTGGATAACTTCAAGGGCTACGACGGAAATAACCTTGTTGTTGACAAGACCTATCCCATCGATATCTTCTTCTGCGACCGCCGTACCACCATGAGTAACGTGCGTATCAAGACCAACATGTACATTGTGCAGAACGTAGCCATTACCGCAAAGGGCACCAAGGACAAAACCAACAAGGCCATTACGGATTACGAAATCTGCTACACCAAGAGCGGTGAAGGTTCTTGCGCAGCAGCATTCTCCGAAACAGACGAATCCATTACCTGCTGTGGCAGCGACTTTAAAAATAATCCTTCGTGTCCCAACACGAACACCTTAAAGTACTACCTTGTTCCGGGGAATGCTTTCGATGCGACCAAGGCGGAAGAACTCCCGAACGGGACTGTTTCCAAGGGTGGCATTGACTTGACCGAACCCTCTGCTCCCAAGATCAACAAGAATAACATCTCCCTGCCTCCTGGCCGTTGGACCTTGTTTGTTGATATTGACGGCAAGCAAAAGAACGTGGTGTCTATCCGCAAGGCCGGCGAAGTGGACATTGTCTCTGGCGATGCAACTGCAGTCTATTTTGACGAAGAGGACAAGGAAATCGACCGTAAGGGCTACAAGTTCATTAAGACCGCCGCTGCAGGCTCTGGCTCTGCCCCGTCCTCTGAGGCCGAACTTGTGCCGCTGTACATTTCCGCCATTGCCGGTGAAGAAAACGGCAAGGTCCTGATGCAGCCCAACGATGCCGTAGGCTTGACCTACTCCCTGGATATCCCCTCCGGCATGATGGTGTTCAAGAAGGTGGATGGCAAGATGACCCAGATCACCACTGCAATAAGCAATACCATCGGTGAAAGCGGTGTAGATACCGTGTACGCATACGTCCCGTCTGTTGCACTGCCCGAGGGCAAGTCTTCACAGACGTTCAGCGTCAAGGTTGCCGGCAGAACTACCGCCGCCAACATACTGTTCTACGCACCGCTTTTGCAGTTCGTAGATACCTTGTACCAGGATGCCTCCGGCGAATGGGTGTTCGAAAACCTCAATGTGATCAAGGGCGATACTGTCATCGACCCGTCTACAGGCTTTGTCGAAGAGCGCTTGACCGGTATGGGCTACACCTTCTTCGTGGTGGCCTTCAAGCCAAACGACGATGGCAAGTACGAACCCTGCTCCGAATGTAACGTCAAGTTCACCCTGAACGGTACGTCTCAGGGCATTAGCGCCCTGGACACCAACCTCATGATTGTGAAGGGTGGCGCAACCTTCCAGATTATTTCTACAAAGCAGTACTTTGCTTCCGAAAACAATGCCGCGCAGATTGTTGCCTACGCCAGCAAGAACTCCTATGCACTGTACAAGCCGGTTTACTTTACCGATCCTCCGTGCCCCATCCCGTCTTTCACCGATGTGTTCGACACCAATGGTGCAAAGCCTGCCGTCCCCATGCAGATTGATGAGAAGTACTTCAGCATGGATACGGAATACCAGGACGGTATCGCAGACATGGTGGACGTGTACTACAACCGCTTGATTCCCAAGGATTCCGTGCCGTTGGCCCTGTGTATCGAATGGGAAACATCTTCTGCAACCAAGTTCTACCCCGCCAAGGAAACCGTGGACATTGGTGGCGAAAAGCTCCCCTTGACCTCCAAGGACGACAAGGATTTTTACCTGCTGTGCAACGCCGTTGTCTATCAAGACCAGATGGAGGTTACCAACTGCGACCAGCAACGTGAGGTCGCCGGTGAAGTCGTAATCGACTCTACCACCATGAAGCCCGTCGATTACTGCGACCAGCGTGTCCGTGTGGCAGGCCTTACCTTGTCCAGTTCTCCCAAGACCGCAGGCCCGGGCAAGATTACCTCTTTCTCCGCCTACAAGGATAGAAAGGGTGCTACCGTGACCCAGGGCTTTACCTCCGAGGTCTTGATCGACCGTATGGCTCCCATTCCCGTGTCTGCAACCGTTATTTCCAAGAAGAACGGAAAGGGCGAATACGTGGGCCAGGACGTTTTGACCATTACCATGTCCGAACCGGTTAAGATTGTCAGCGCCGACAAGTTCAAGGTGTTCGATTTCTACCTGTATAACGCCAAGGGCAAGTTGGAAGACCTGTATTCTTCTGCGACAAGGGGATCCAGCTTTATCGTCAGCTCCCAGATGGAACCCACCGTCAACGAAAAGGGTGAAATCCAGGCTGTGTACAAGACAAAGAATGCCGATGGCTCCGAACCCATTACGCCCCATAAGGATGACTACCTGCGCTTGAGCGGGTCCATGACCAATATCTTCTGGACCGACAAGACAGAAACCAACCTGGGCGGTGCCGACAGTATCCGTGCCGTTGTCAGGGCAAAGAATTCCGCAGATAAGTACACCGACGAAACTTATGTATGGAATTCTCCCACCGATTTCGACGAAACCAAGCGTTTGCCCACTCCCTGGGTTGAGATTTCCGGTTCTGCCGAAAACGGCCTCTATAGCAACAGCTTTGCCTACTCTACATACGCAAAGACCGACACCGCCTCTATCGTGGTGAATGCTTACGGCAAGTTCAGAAGCCAGCAAGAAGTTATCGACAAGGAAAACGGCATTCCTGGCTGGTTCGTGAAGGCTGACATGCTCTCGCTGTACAACCTGTTGAGCGAAGATAAGAAGGTGGAATTGGCCAAGACTTTGGACAAGATTTACTTCTCCTACAAGATCGAGGTGTTCACCAACCTGGGTGGATACGTTGCGGGCATGTCCGGTCGCATTTACTGCGATGACAAGACCAACCAGGCCAAGTATGGAAGGACCTTCTTCGGTGCCAAGGACCAGAACAAGACTTGCCTTGATAAGGATACCAACCGCAACTACTACATCGGCTGGAACATGATTTCTGACGATGGCCGTGCAGTGGGTTCTGGCGCCTACATTTCCAAGGTTGAAACCTTCGTGAAGTTGGGCAGCAAGAAAGATGCCGAACAGTCCAAGACCAAGGTCTGGGGTGTGAAGAAGATGACCAACGGCTATAGGGAATACAAACCCTCCGGTGTAGTCTTCGAAGGCGATTTCTAAAATCTGAGGTTTAAATCAAGACCTTCCGGTTATGCCGGAGGGTCTTTTTTTATTATATTTGAGTCATGAAAAAGTTTGCTGCATTTTTGTCTTTTGCTGCCGCTTGCGCTTTGTGCTGGGCTGCCGACCAGCCTACGGATTTGGATAGCCTTTTCCGCGGCAAGGAGTACAAGCCTGCCTTGAGCGCCTCATTGCGCGATACCACTTCGGGCCAGACTGCGGTGCCCAGCAAGGCTGCTGCAAAGGCAAACAAGTCCGACGGGTACTATGTTCTGCAGTTTGAGGCCGTGGCCGACTTTGATGCAGCCCAGCGTCGCCGTGCCCAGATCTCTGCAAGCACCGGTTACGCCATCCAGGTTGTGTTCGATACTCCGTTCTACAAACTTCGCGGCGGTGGCTGGACTTCCAAGAAGGCCGCCGAAGACAAGGCCCGCGAATTGTCCGCCTACAATATCAACGCCTTCGTCGTCAAGCTGAAATAAGGTTATAACCCGAAAGGGTTCTTCATTGTCAT
>JABUUR010000323.1 GCA_021443065.1 Fibrobacter sp. | reverse complement strand
TCTGGAGTCCTGTAAGGGCGATAGAATCTTTTCCCGGTTCCTATTCCGATATTTCCTGGAAAAATTCCGGTCTGTGGAAATCCGGTTTTTCAGAGTCAATGGGGAATGCCGACAGGTAGTGGGGATTTTTCGCCTTGTCGGCACACTTGTAAAAGTTGCCGTTCAGTATGACCCCGTCAAAGGAGTTAAGTCCAAAAATCTGCGCAGGGATCTGCACCGCCATGCCCCAGCAAATCAAGTTGCCTGCAACGCTTGCCACCTGCTTGGTGCACTGAATGGCGTTCATCTGTGTGGCGGAAAGTGTTTCGCGGCTGTAACGGTCCGTGCCTCGGGCGGCAAAGACGCATCCTCTGCATGTGACTTCAAAATTGAAGTACTCTTGGGGATCGGATGGGTTTTGCAAGAAAACCTCTACGCAAGAATCTTCCCAACTGTTTTCTCCGTTATTCCTTATCTCGGAACGGAAACATTCCTGGGGTTCTTCTACCGTAAAAAAAACTTGAATAAAGTCCAAGGTTCTTTCTACTTCGACGAGGACTATGGGGAGCACAATCCCCTGGTTGGCGGTCCAGTTCATATTGGCTTTCAAAATCATGTAAGTAAAAATAACAAGTTTCAGTGATCAATGAATGTTCAAATTAATCACCCTGATCACTTTTAATCATCACGAATTTCTTTTTTTTCGTTAAAATCGCCGTCTTTTATTTTGGCATGTCTTTTGCATTTAAGGTTCGTCATTGAAAACGCCTGCAATGGTGCAGGGGACAATGAAAATTACAAATAACATAGGAGGCCTATCATGGCTCAAGTAACAGATAAGTCTGCAGGCAAGTCCGCAGACTCCGCAGCGCAGAAGGTTGCGCAGTTCGAATGTCTTGCAGTAACTAACGTTCAGGTTTTCCCTTTCAAGGAGGGTCCCAGCATGGGCCACATGAAGGGCTTGGCTACGGTGGTTCTTAACGACCAGATGCTTATCCGCGGGCTTCGCGTCATGGATGGCGAAAACGGTCTCTTTGTGGGCTATCCCAACGACCCTTTCTACAAGGGCGAAGACTTCCGTTCTATTTGCAATCCCATTACCCGCCAACTTCGCGAACACATTGAAAATTGCGTTCTTGAAAAATATCAGGCTGCTGTAGCCTAGGCAGGTCTCCCTTGTTTCGTCGAATCCGTTCTTACTGTCTGTTTGGAATAAATGCAGTCCCTGTCTGCGTCGAAGTCGATGCAAGCCAGGGGTTGCCAGGTTTTACTTTGGTTGGTTTGCCGGACAATGCGGTAAGGGAGTCTAGGGAGCGCGTGGTCTCGGCCATTCGTTCCATAGGCAAGGTGGTGACAGGTTTCCGTACCACGGTAAACTTGTCGCCCGCGGATTTACGAAAGGAGGGCAGCGCTTTGGATTTGCCCTTGGCCATAGGGCTTCTTGTGGCTACAGAAGAAATCGAAGTTCCCGATTTGGAACGCCTTGTGTTTGTAGGTGAACTTTCCCTAGACGGGTTGCTGAAGCCTGTTCGGGGCGTTCTTTCCATAGCCATGGATTTGGTGTCGGACCCTAAATGCGTTTTTGTGATACCGCGTGCAAACGAGCATGAGGTGTCCCTAGTGGAGGGGGTGCGCTATATTTGTGCGGACACATTGAAGGAATGCGTGGAACTTCTGGAATCTGGAGCTGTAGCAAAGGCCAGGCCTTCATCGGGTTTGAAAGGTTTGAAGGAGCGTAAGGAAACTTTTGACGTGCCCGACTTTAAAAACGTGGTGGGAATGGAGGGGGTTAAGAGGGCTCTTGAAGTTGCCGCCGCCGGCGCCCACAATTTTCTTTTGGTGGGTTCGCCGGGGGCGGGCAAGACCTTGTGCGCCAAATGTCTGCCGGGGATTTTGCCCGCCATGACAGATGCGGAAATTTTGGAAACCACAAGGATTCATTCCTGCGCACGCCTCCTCGGGGCCGCAGACGATTTCAAGCCGGTTTTACGCCGCCCCATCAGGATGCCCCATCATTCCGCATCCATGGTATCCTTGGTGGGTGGCGGCAGCCGTCTGCGCCCGGGGGAGGCTAGCCTTGCCCACAACGGGCTGCTTTTCTTGGACGAACTTCCGGAATTCAACCGCTCGGTGCTGGAGGCCCTGAGGGAACCTATGGAAGAAGGCTCCATTACCGTGAGCCGCAGTAGCGGATCTGCCGTGTGGCCGGCCCGCTTCATGATGGGCGCCGCCATGAATCCATGCCCTTGCGGCTACTATATGGACCCCAAGCGCAGTTGTACTTGCCTGCCCGATGCGCGAAAGCGGTATCAGGAGCGGATTTCCGGCCCCCTTCTAGACCGTATCGACATTCAGGTAAGCGTACCTCCGGTAGAGGTGGAGCAGTTTGCTGGGTCTTCTTCCGCGGAGTCCTCTGCGGAAATACGCAAGCGTGTCTATTCTGCAAGGTACATCCAGCAAGTGCGCTTCAAAGGCACTGTTTTTAAGTCCAATGCGGAAATGACCTCGGAATTCGCCAAGGAATCCTGCGGGATGATCAAGGAGACTGAACGCTTTGCAATTTCTGCCGCCGATAAAATGAACCTGAGTGCCCGAGGCTATTACCGCCTGCTCAAGGTGGCGAGGACCATTGCGGACTTGCGCAGTTCACCTTCGGTAGAAATCGTGGATTTATCCGAAGCCTTGCGGTATCGTTCCTTCCGGTCTTGAATGCGGGTCCACCGCGGCCCAGCTGCATTCCTCACAAAAAGAGGGCTTGCAGCAATCCTACATAAAAGTGACTAGTCCACACAATTATCGTGCGATTTTGATGGAGGATGTTGCCCCTTTGCAGTTGGAAATGGCCATGGGCTTGCTTACGGAAACTTCCACTGCTTCGGCCTTAGGGTGCCTTTCCAAGATATACTTGGCGGTTTCTACCACCAAGGTTTCTTCTAATTGAAAACAGGAAAGGCGGATGAACATCTTGATGTCTTCCGCCAACTGAGCGTAGTCTATGGAATGAGCCAAATCTTCGTTGCGGGCCGCCAGGGTAAAATCCAACCAGATGGAAACGTTCAATACAATAGGCTGTTCGTTTTCGCGCTCAACGGGAAGAGTCCCGATGATGCAATCGAACTGGAGGTCCTGGATTGAAATTTTACCCTTGCTGACTACCATACGAAGAGAACGACTGCGCCTGCGATAGATGCACCTGCCAGACCGAACCAAAGGTTACGGAACAAGGCGTAACTGTCGTGGGTTTTCTGGTTGGTTTCCATGCGGCTCTTGAGGTCAGAAAGAGTCCAGACCATGGGGTCGCCGGTGACTTCGTCTTTGACGTCGATTTGGGCATTTGCGAGAACCTTTTCTTCGCAAACCTTGTTGCCGTTGCAATCTTTGAGTACGGTGGTGTAGACTTCGTTGAGGCCGTCGTATGCATCCTGGGCCTTGTTAGCCTGCATGTGCTGGGTAACGCCCATGACAATGCTTGCAGCAGCCAGCACGGAAAGACCCACACCGGACCAGAAACGGACTTCGTCAGCGACACCGAAACGGTCGCCAATGTCGGAGGCTGCGTTGCTTGCCGCATACTGACGGTCGGCTTCGTCGTCGATAGGTGCGTTGGTCCTGTACTTGGACAAGTCTTCGTCGTCGCAGTCTTCTTCTTCGTCGTCGCAAAAATCGTTGCTAGAAGAACTTGCCGCCGCGGTTTCGGTTTCGCCTGAATCTTCGCTTTCTTCGTCATCGCTAGATGCGGAGGATTCGGAAGCCTTCAAAGTTACAGCAGACCCGTCGATAAAGACGATTGCAGAAGAAAGGCCCGGGGCGTAAACGGACTTGCCGTCGAAGTAGACCTTTTCAACGTCGTCGGATGCTTTCATGCCGCGGCGCTTGTACAGCTTGGTGGTGACCAGTTTGGAGTAGTCGACCCCGTCTGCGGAAAGAGCTGTCAAGGAGGACAGGTCGTCGCCGGCGGCACCCTGGAAAAGCTGGTAGGTGGCGTCGCCGTCACCGAAGGGGTCTACGAACTTTTGACGAACGACCACGCGACCGCTCTGGAGGGTGCTGACTTCATCCGCAGGGATGGTCTTGAGCTTTCCTCCGAACTCGGCGGAAATGTAATCGTCGGGCGAGGCCTGGTCCTTGGCTTCAAATTCATCAATATCGTATGCGCCAGCGAATGCCGACACAACAGAGAGGCAAAGAGCCAATAATAGAGAACGTTTCATTATATACTACTCCAAATTGTCTATTTTCACTGAAATATATAAAAAAAAGGTAAAAGTATCTCAAAAGATTTACAATTCTGGGACGTTATGTTCCCTAAATGTTTTCCAAATTACAGTGTAAGTTTATTGTATGCTTTAAACTGTTAAATGAAATTTACAAAAGGGCCGGTGCTTTGGGCCGAGTGACTGCATTTACCCTTGTATAACCCCCTTTTTTACTATATTTTGCCCGTAAATTTTAACTCTAACCAGAAGGTGCTCATCATGGCAAAGCTTTCTATTGAAGATCTCGAACTCGCTGGCAAGCGCGTGTTCATCCGTGTCGACTTCAACGTTCCCCAGGACAAGGTGACTGGTGAAATCACCAACACCAAGCGTATCGAGGCTGCACTTCCCACCATCAAGTACGCTCTCGAAAAGGGTGCTTCCGTGGTGCTCGCATCTCACCTGGGCCGCCCCAACGGTGAAGTGAACATGAAGTTCACCCTGGCTCCCGTTGCAAAGAAGCTTGAAGAACTCATTGGCAAGCCGGTGAAGTTCCTCTCTGATTGCGTGGGTGCCGAAGTGGAAGCCGCCTGTGCAGCTGCAAAGCCCGGCGACATCATCCTTCTGGAAAACCT
>JABUUR010000236.1 GCA_021443065.1 Fibrobacter sp. | reverse complement strand
GCCTTTCTGCGGGAACCGGACGCGTACACGCCCTCCCCTTCGCTCACGATGTACAGCACACGCCCCAGGGACAAGCCTGCACCGGCGGCGTAGTGGGTCGCCTTATTCATGCCGTCCTTTACCGCAGCCTCTATAATCACGCCCTGAAGGGAATCCGCATCCTTGAGCGTTGCGTCGGTAGACAAAATTTCGACATCAGGCTCCTCGGACAAAGTTTGCGCAAAAATGACGGCATCTGCACGGGAATCAAGCGCTACGTTAAAACGCTGGGTCGCCACGTAGCCGACAAGTTTACGCACCCCCTTTTCGTAGTGCCATTCCTTGGTAAGGGAAACGCTGTTCTGTTCCACGCTGGATTCCGGAATGTCCAGGGATTTTGCCACTTCGAAAATCCTGGAGCGTCGCTCGCCTAGTTTTTTGTATGCCGACTCCTTGTCTGCGTCGCGAATTTCAAGGAGCAGGGTGGACAAGAACCGGTTGGCCACGAACTTCTGGGTTTTATGGCCGGTCAATTCCACCTTGGCAACCGCAGACTCCGCGTTTGAAGATTCCTGGGTACGGTTGCAGATGTTGCAGAAGTCGCAACCCGCAAGGAGAACAATGATAGCAAGAGCAAAAAATTTCTTCATAAGAATAACCTACTTATTTTCAGGTTTAAAAACAAGTCTGGAAACGACAGAAACCACAACCGCCACCAAAATGGTGGTAGTCATGCTGATAAAGGGCATCCAGGGCCAGCTGAATACGCCCCCGAGAAGGGCGCTCACCCCAAAGACAGGGATTCCCTGGACAAGGACGAGGCTCCCCATGCCGCAAAGCACGGAAACCACAACGGCACACGGGCGAATGTTCTTTATAAAGAAGGCCAGCAGGAACATGCCCAGAAGAGGGCCTGTGAAAAGCCCCGTAAAGAAGAGGGCGTTCTTTAAAAGGCTCCCCTGCTGGGTGGCGGCAAACAGGGCCCCGAACACCCCCAACGCACCCCAGAATACGGTCCAGAGTTTTGCTCGTTTTAAGCCGCCCATGCCTTCGTCTTCCTTGAAGCCCAGAATGTCTTTTTCCATGGTATTGCTCAGGGAGTTGATGGCCCCGGAAAGGCTGCTCATGGCGGCAGCGCAAATGGCGGCCACAATAAGGCCTGTAACGCCTACAGGCAGTCCATTTACGATAAAGTAAGGAAAAACGTCATTTTGGCCGATGCCTTGGGGAAGCGTAGCGGCCTTCGCCATTTGGTAGTAAACGTAAAGGGCTGCCCCCACCCAGTAGAAAAGAATGGAAACCACAACGCCAAGGACCATGGACAAGACGCTGGAACGATTGGCGGCCTTGACATCCTTGCAACTCAGGTAGCGTTGCACAAACTGCTGGTCGCAACCACGAATGGCAATTTCCAAAATGGCGTAGGCAAAACCTGCAGAAACGAGAGTGCGGGCGTTGGACACATCGAAGGATGCATCCCACCACTTGGTTTTACCCGCCTCGGACGCCATGCGGGCCATTTCGCCAAAGCCCCCCACGGATTCGGAAATAAGGACAAGTACCAGGGCGCCACCGCCAAAGAACACAACAAACTGCATCACGTCGGTCCAGATGACCGCCTTGATGCCACCGAACCAGGTGTAGAAAATGGCAACCGCCGCCGAAACAATTATGGCGTAGCGCAAATCCACATGGAGAATTTGGGCAAGCACCAGGGAGGGGGCGTAAAGGAGGATTCCCGTGCGCAACAGCAAGTGAAGGCAGTAGAAGACCGCAGCGAGCCTCCGTACGCCCTTGGAGTAGCGCACCTCGAAAAGTTCGTAGGCGCTGCTGATGCCCGCACTCCTGAACCTGGGAATAAAGACGAAACCCACAACAAAAATGCTGAGGAAGGCACCTATCTGGAACATGAGGAACGTCATGTTGTCGCCGTACACGTCCGCAGGCGCCCCCAGGAAGGTGGTGGCACTGACGGAGGTTGCAATAAGGCTTATGCCCACGGCCACCCAGGGCATGGATCCGCCCCCCAGCATGTACTCCTTAAGGTTTTTGTTACCGCGGGAAACCCAGAGCCCGATAAACAGGGAAAACAGGAGGTAGGCCGCAAGAACAATCCAGTCGATAGCAGTAAACATAGGCACCTACAAAAAGGAGCCTTGAACAAAACGCCCAGGCTCCAAGTTCACAAAAGTCTTAGGCCTTGGAAGCCATGACGTTGGGGTCTTCTTCTTCGAAACGAATCACCTGGTTGCGTCCGCCTTCCTTGGCGCGGTACAAGGCCTGGTCGGCATTGCTTACCGCCTTTTTCATGTCGTGGAATTCGGGGCCCACCAGGAAAGCACCGATACTTACGGTAACGCGTAAGGGATCGGACTGCTTGACATCGAAGACAAGTTTTTGCACCGCCTTGCGGATACGTTCTGCAGTTTCAAGCATACCCTCGGCGGAAGTCTCGATAAGGCCTACCACAAATTCTTCTCCGCCGTAGCGGGCCACCACGTCGATTTCCTTGCGGATTTCACCGCTGATGGCGTCGGCAATGCCCTTGATGACGATATCTCCGACGGGATGGCCGTAGGTGTCGTTCACGTGCTTGAAGTGGTCGATGTCCATCATCAGCACGCCGATGTTATACTTTTTGCGGTCGGCGCGGACCTTTTCGGAGCGGAGAGTCTCGTGAAGGGTCCTGTGGTTGATAAGGCCGGTAAGGCCGTCCCGCATGGCAAGGTCGCGACCATGCTCAAACTTGCGGGCCCGATCGTATGCAAAGCCCGCAACGCCGGCAAAGGCCTTAAGCAATTCCTTTTCGTGGTCGCTATAGGGCATTTCGCCACCGTTCTCCAGGCAAATCGCGATTTCTGCCTGGGATCGATCCGGTTCCGTGGCAATGGGCATTACAAACATCTGCCTCAAGTTCAGATTGCGTTTTTCCTTGTCGTTTAAGCGGGGCACGTACTCGTTGAAGTTCTGGGAGAAACTGCGTTCTATGGGGCGGTTGCGCAACAGGGAGAGAACAAAAATGCCCTTGTCGTCCAGAGTAAAGCGCCTTCCGTTAAACTGGTCTGCGTCAATGCCATCGCAGAACACAACGCGTCCGGAAGCTTCCTTTTCCTGGTTCATGGCAAGAATGGTAAGGCGGTCGTAGCCCACGTTATCCTTGACGTAGTTGATGATCTGCTTGTAGATGTCCTTTACCGTCATGGTCTGGAAGAACTTGCGCTGGTAGTTGTACAGCCCGCTGTACCGCTGCAGGGCGATGTGATTCTGTGCGGAGAAAAAACCCTTCCAGTCCAGCATGCTGATACTGTCTGCGATATGCAGCAAGGCCTGCGCCACATGGTCGCTAAAGGCGTTGGGATAGACAGAATCCATTACCAATGCACCGACGCGCACCCCGTTGTAATTGTAAATGGGAACCGCCACCACGGACTTCACGGGAGTGGAGTCTGCGTAATACATCAGGCTCTTGTTGCTGGGCAGGTCCCCTTCCAAAAGGCGGTTCACGCCATCTCTGAAAAGTTTGCCTACAAGCCCGGAATTCTCGGAAATGCGAATGCAGGGATTCACGGACATTTCCTTGTCGTTTATGAAGTTGCGGACGCCCCATTCCTTGGGATTGTCTAGTTGGGTAAAGACCACCACGGAATTCACATGGGGTACCACGATCTTCATGGCGCGCATCATGTTCGCCATGCCCTTGTTGATGTCGGCATTGGCGCGGGCCCAGACCTGGCTCACCTTGAGGGCGGACTCCGGTTCGTTCATCATGCCGTTTTCCTTGCGGAACTCCGTGCGCAAATCCGGGGCGACCACCGGATTCAGGGTCGTTCCGCGGGCCTTGTTGGTTATTATGGGCAATAAGGAGGTCGCAGACTGGCTATTGGGGCCGGCCAGCCGGGGGCGATTCAGCCATGCAAGTACAAACGCCACCGCGGCAAAGGGAATCAGGAACAGGAACATCCCGCCCTTGAACGCAAATCCCAGGAAAAGACCTGCGATAACAAACAATATCTCAGAAACAGTCATACAATCCCACTGAACAGTTTACAGGCGGAAAGAACGATACAACATCACGGTCGCAATCCCGCCAAAAATTACATGGCTCATCCATGCGGCCCAGAATGGTGTCAACGCTCCGTTTTCACCCATTTTCAATCCGATTCGCTCAAGAATATAATAGCTAAAAACTATCAGCAAGCCAATACCGAACTTCTGGGATAGGCCCCCGGAACGCTTATATTTGTGACAAAGTGCGGCCCCGATCAGCAGAACTATCAAATTCATCCAGTGGGCGGACCGTTTGAAGTGCAAGGCGGTCTCCATGGTGCGGGTGTCT
Source organism: Fibrobacter sp. (assembly GCA_021443065.1). Lineage (GTDB taxonomy): Bacteria > Fibrobacterota > Fibrobacteria > Fibrobacterales > Fibrobacteraceae > Fibrobacter. Next base: position 495 of record JABUUR010000236.1, on the reverse strand, counting down.
TCGCCGGAACGTTTCAGCACCTCGATGCGTTTTTGCACCATCTTGGAATCCATTTCGTCGGAAACCTGGCGTTCGTTGATCAAGTCGTCGGGGTGGGTGGACACCTTGTCGCAAACCTTCTCCTGATTGTAATGGTTCACCCTCACCGAGCCGTCCTTAAGGAACTCCCGGTGGTAACCCCGTTCAAATCTCCAGCAGCCGTTTCCAGAGCTGTCGGCATCGGCAATCCAGCGGACCATTTTGGCGTCGTACCGTTCCGTCAGGCGGCCTTGATCGCGCAAAAGCAAAACCACATCGCGGCCCATCCTGCTCTTGCCCGAATAGTACCTGAAGAACCAGCTGGCCTTTTCGCTGTCGATAAAGGTAAAATCCTGCTTTTCCTTGACCCGGGGGTTCTTTTTCTTTTGGGCGTTGGTCTCCATGATCTCGAGGCGCTTGTGGTTTGCATCGGGGAGCCACAGTTCACTCATCTCGTAGGAACCTATGGAAACGAGG
>JABUUR010000197.1 GCA_021443065.1 Fibrobacter sp. | reverse complement strand
CTAGACTCTATCTCCCCTACGTTCTTTTTCAATGGAAATTTTAACGTCGGTCAAAAAAAAATGCTATTTTCAGAATATGAAGATTTCTAGCAGAGTTTTATTTTCGGTGTTGGCCGCTCTTACCATGGCACTGCCCACCTATGTTTTAGCCGAAGTGAATATGAAGGTCCATAAGGAGGTCTTGCCCAATGGGTTGACCGTGCTTTTGCATCCCAATAGCCAGGCTCCCACGGTAAGTTGCCGCCTGTTTTACGTGACGGGTTCCGTTCACGAGGTTCCGGGTAAGTCCGGCCTTGCCCACCTGCTGGAACATGAACTTTTCAAAGGCACTAAGAAGGTTGGAATCCAGGACAGCGTTGCCGATGTCCGCTTTATGCAAATCCAGGACAGTCTGCAGGCGTTGATTCGACCCGCAAAAATTTCGGGCGACACCGCCACCTTGCGCAAACTGACCGCAGAACATGATTCCGTGGTGAACGAACACCGCAAGATTTTTATAAAGGATGAACTGTGGGGCGCTTACCAGGCTGCCGGCGGTACCGGCCTTAACGCCTTTACCTCAGACTTGATGACCGCCTATATCGTCACCTTGCCCAAGAACAAGATTGAAATGTTCATGTGGCTGGAGGCGGACCGCATGCAGAACGCGGTACTTCGTGAATTTTATTCCGAACGGGATGTTGTGCGTGAAGAACGCCGTATGCGGTACGATGACAGGCCCACGGGGCGTTTTTACGAGACCCTGAATTCCATGATTTATGAAGCATTCCCCTATCGCGTACCTACCATCGGTTGGCCCAGCGACATTGCAAACTTGACTCGCGAGATGGCCGATGAACATTACCGTAAGTACTACAAGCCCCGTAATGCCATACTTGTGCTGGCGGGTGACCTGGATACTGCGGCCACCATGGAATTGGTAAAAAAATATTTTGCCGACATTCCTTCGGGAGAGGCATTCCCACCCTTGACAGTCCGTGACCCGGAACAGGCTGGTGAGAAACGTTTGTCTGTAAAACACCCGGATGCACCGAATCTGTTTACTTTGGTATTTAAAACCCCGGAGGTGGGGGATTCTACCTTGTATGCGCTGGATATTGCCGAGGGTGTGCTTAACGGTCGGACCGGAAGGCTTTACAAGCGCCTTGTGGAAGAAGAAAAACTGGCTGTCAGTGCCAGAGCCAGCAATAGTCCAAATAAATACATTTCTGAATTCGACATTAGTGTGAACATGCGCCCCGATGCGGATCCGGCCAAGGTTGAAAAAATCGTTTGGGAAGAACTTGAGAAACTGAAGTCCGAGCCCATCAGCGAACGTGATTTCCAGAAGGTGAAGAACAAGACCTACGGAGGGCTGATCCGCAGCCTTACGGATATGGAAAACGTGGCGACCATGCTGGCCTGGTACGAAATGTACGGTGATTACAAGATTTTCTTGCAGTGGGCCGACAAGCTGGATAAGGTTACCATGGCTGATGTGCAGGCGGTATCGCAGAAGACTTTCGTTCGGGATCGCTCTATAACAGGGTTGCTGATGAAGGATAAGTCGGCTTCCAAGACGGCAAAGTAAAAGAGCCTAAAAGCCTTGACATGGAGATCCCGGGACAACGCTTGCTGATCCCGGCTCAGTGGCCGGGATGACAGCGTGTAGGGTGGCCGGGATGACAAGGCGAAGAGGCCGGGAGGACAGCGTGTGGGGTGGATAAATGAGATCCCGGCTCAGTGGCCGGGATGACAAAGCGAAGAGGCTGGGAGGACAGCATGTAGGGTGGATAAATGAGATCCCGGCTCAGTGGCCGGGATGACAAGGCGAAGAGGCCGGGATGACTGCGTGTAGGGTGGATAAATGAGATCCCGGCGCGGAGGCCGGGATGACAAGGCGAAGAGGCCGGGATGAAGCATTTCTTAGCGCTTAGAAAGACTTGTCCACGCAGTGGAGGACAGCATGTAGGGTGGCCGGGAGCACAGTGATAGTCAAGGCCCGCGACAAAGGGTGAAAGTCGTTGGACTTTCACAACAAATGCGTAGGCCGAATAAAACAAAAATGCTTGCATTTTTACTTTTGAACCCAGCATTTGGTACACAGTACATTTCGTGTGATAAAAAAGAACGTTCTCTTACGTGATTTTTTTGGAAGTTCTTTTATTTCAGTAGTTCGGTAATGTCCTGGGCGATTTTTTGGGCAAGGGCTGCGTCTTCGTCGTAGACGGCGCAAAGCTTTTGACAGCTCAGCTCCAGCAGTTGACGGGCAATCTTGGAATCCCGCTGGGTGCGAATCTCGCGTAGGGCGATGTCGATCCGCTTCACATCCTTCTGGTTGGGGTAGCCCTTCATAAACTGGAAGAACTGCTGGACTTGAACATCGTAATCGGAATCGTTCTCCAGGGCTAGCAGGAAGGGGATGACGCGGGTGTTCAGGAGTTTGCCCAGGTCTCCCACGAAGGTGTTTAAACTGACTCCCTTGGGGAATAGTTCTTCGGATTCGTTTTGCAGGTCGTCCGTGTCTACGAACGCCCCGGCCTCGATTTCTTCCAGGGCGGCGTTTAAAAAGTCCATTTCTTGCCGTTTGGCCTGTTCGCGATAAACGGCCTGGTAATAGATAGGCAGCGTGGTAAGGCAATAGTGGGCCTGACTTGCACCGATGAATTCACCGATGTAGTAGATGTCGGCCTCTTCGGCGAGAATGTCTTCTTCGTGGCTGTAACTGCCGATGCGTGCGGGAATGGGGATGACTTCCATGTTGGAGAGTTCCTTCATGCGTTCGCGCATGGCCTCTACATCGAGGTTGGCGGGGAGTTCAATGCCCTCGGCTTCCATGGATTCAAGCATGTGGTTCAACTTGTCATCGACGGCATCGCTGATGGCTTTGCGGCTTGGAACCTTAGGGGAGAATTGTCTAAAATCGCCTTCCAATGCCAAAAGACCGTTTTTTATCATGTCGTCAAAGGGGCTTTCGCTACCGTTTGCATCGGGGCTAGGCAATATCTTAGCGTATGCGATCATGCGTCCGCATAATTCTTCGTCTTTGCCTTTTTTCTGCTCAATACCTAACATACGACACAAATATACAAAAAAGAAAAAACCGTAAGAAGACGAGACTTGCGCCTTTTATAAATTCAGGGTTTTGACCTGCGCTATTGCACGTGCATTACTTTTTGCATGCGATAACCTGGAGCCGTGGAGCGGATAAGGTATGTGCCTGCGGGAAGACTCCGTGTGAACATTTCCATATTCTCTGTTTCCAGGGTGCAGTTTCTGAATACTCGAAGGAGTTTTCCTTGCATGGAGAACAACTGGATATTGACCACGCGGTTTGAAAAGGTCTGTGGCATATCCTGGTTGAGGAGGCTTTCCACCTTCAAAGGCGTGAGGATGATTTGATCCAGGTTGGGGCCATCGTTGTTCCCTACTACCGCAAACTGGATGTAGCTTGCACCGCGAGGCAAGTCAATTTCCGTTACCTTCGAGAGGTAGGTGGTCCAGGCATCCGTTTTTTCGAAGGTGATTTGCTGCTCCGCCCCCTCGGTAGATGAATCTTTGGACGAACCGCCCGCGGCACCTTCGGAACCGAGGGACTTTACAATCAAATCCCTGCTTGCGGAACTTCCGTTGGCGTAGAACATCTCCATGCTGTAGGTGCCTGCGGCCTCCACATAGACGGGGACGTTGACGTAGGAGTCGCCTGCCCCGAAGTTGACGTAGCCAGACCCTGCAAAACCCGCATTGGTGCTTTCGTTAATGGCGTTCTGGAGAGTGCCGCTTTCCGCCTGGAAGGTAGTCTTGCCCTTGGCGGTAAAAGTTGCTCCCAGCTCGATGTCCCCTGCGGCGACGATGCTCAAGGTTTCTGAATCGATGGATGCGTTTGCAGCACCGGCAGTAGCTCCAGTCCAGCCCGCAAAAGTCCAGCCTTCTGCAGGCACGGCTGTGAAAGTGGCTGTCTTTCCTTCGGCAACTTTTGAACTGCCCAAATTGCTTTCGATGGTACCGCCAATGCCGTTATTCAACTTTACGTTAAAGTAGGTGACGTTGCTCTCTACAACGGTGATTTCGTTGGAGGTCGCACCCAAGCCGCCCATGGAATTTGCCGCACGGACCGTCACCTTGGAGCCGGGAGCCATTCCTTCGATGGATACGCCGTTGGTAGCGACGCTGGTCTTGAACTTTCCGTTGACGAACACCGCCCAGCAGCGTGCGTTTTCGTTATCCGCCCAGAGAATTTCCGCCCCTTCCTGTGAAATTTTCGGAGCGTCCATTTGCATTGTCAGTTGGTTGGGCGCCCAGTTGTCGGAACCGCCCATGATGTTTGCCAAGGTGTACTTTGCAACGTCGCCAGCATTCCAGACGGTCTTTAAAGTGGTTGCGGTGGAGGGGTCCTTTCCGCCGTTAAAATAGGTGGCACGCCGGCTTACGTCGATGGCCCCGCCGTTACCGTTCTTGCTGTTGTATTCGCCGTAGATTGCAGGGGCGGAGTTCATGTCCGGCCCCCAGCCTTCGGCCTTGGGCTGCGCATACATGATGGTGTTCATGTACACAGTCTTGGCGTGCCCCCAGGAACGGCCCAGGTAAAAGTTGCCGTTGTAGCTGCCGTTGGAAACGTTGATGGTTGCATTGTTGAATACGTAGCCCCAGTCGCCGGGATTCTGGGAGACTGCGATGTATCCGCCCTCCCGTTTCATCACCAGGTTTGTCCCTTCGAAGAAAACGTCGCCCCCGCCGCAAATAAAATCTACGGTCCCTTGGATTTCGCCACCTTCCCAATAGGTGCGGCTCCCCTTGGTGTAGTAGGTGTCCTGGCCGCTGATCAGCCTTACGTTCTTGAAAATGTACTTGTCTCC
>JABUUR010000419.1 GCA_021443065.1 Fibrobacter sp. | reverse complement strand
GGTAAGAGCCAGTTCGGTGGCCAGCGCTTCGGTGAAATGGAAGTGTGGGCTATGGAAGCCTACGGTGCCGCCTACACCCTGCAGGAACTCCTCACCGTCAAGTCCGACGATGTCCAGGGCCGTTCCAAGGTCTACGACGCAATCGTCCACGGCCTGAACACTCCGAAGCCGGGTGTGCCTGAATCCTTTAACGTTATGATCCGCGAAGTTCGTTCTTTGGGTCTGAACATCCAGACCAATGGAGACAAGTAATATGGTCGAAGAAATTGAACGTGAAAATTCTGGTGATATTTCCATTCACCTTGCCGCTCCGGAAATGATCCGCAGCTGGTCCCATGGTGAAGTGACCAAGCCGGAAACCATCAACTACCGTTCCTTCAAGCCCGAAAAGGATGGTCTTTTCTGCGAAAAGATCTTCGGACCTGTCAAGAACTGGGAATGCAACTGCGGCAAGTTCAAGCGCATCCGCTACAAGGGTGTGGTTTGCGACCGTTGCGGCGTCGAAGTGACCCACTCCAATGTCCGCCGCAAGTACATGGGCCATATCGAACTGGCCATTCCCCTGACCCACACCTGGTTCGTCCGTAACCAGCCCTGCGTCATTGGCGCCCTGCTCAACTTGAGCACCAAGGACCTGGACAACATCATCTACTATGAAAAGTACGTGGTGATCGACCCGGGTACCACCGACCTTGCCCCCAACACCCTCATTGACGAAGCCCAGTACCAGGACCTCACCAACGAAGGCCGTAAGTTCGATGCCAAGATGGGTGCTTCCGCCATCAAGCAGCTTCTCGATCGCGTAGACCTGGTGGCCCTTTCCGCCGACCTCCGCATTCAGGCACAGTCCAAGTCCCGCACCAAGCAGGAAGACGCCCTGAAGCGCCTCAAGGTCGTGGACGCTTTCCTGAAGTCCCAGCGCGACAGTTTCCGCAGTTACTACGAGAATCCTGAAAAGGCTTCCAAGCAGGATAGCCAGCAGCCTTGGCTCCGCGGTCTCGCCGAAGCGGTTGCCGAATTCAAGACTTCTTACGAAGCTTCCCACGACAAGTTCATTGTCGCAGACGCCTACGAGGAATTCCGTTCCAAGTACCCCAGCGAAGCCCGCTTGCTTGCCAACCAGCCTTCCTGGATGATTCTTGATGTTCTTCCGGTGATTCCGCCCGACCTGCGCCCTCTCGTTCCCCTGGAAGGCGGCCGCTTTGCCACCTCCGACCTGAACGAACTCTACCGTCGCGTCATCAACCGCAACAACCGCCTGAAGAAGCTTATCGACATCCGTGCCCCGAATGTCATTCTCTGCAACGAAAAGCGCATGCTCCAGGAAGCCGTGGACCAGTTGTTCGACAGCGGTCGCCGCACCGCCCGCGCAGGTTCCGCCCGCCCCATGAAGAGCCTCGCAGAACTCCTGAAGGGTAAGCAGGGCCGCTTCCGTATGAACCTTCTGGGTAAGCGTGTGGACTACTCCGGCCGTTCCGTCATTGTGGTGGGACCGGAACTTCGCATGCACCAGTGCGGTCTGCCCAAGCGCATGGCCCTGGAACTCTACAAGCCTTTCATTATCCAGCGCCTGGAAGAAGAAGGTATCGTGTATACCCTCAAGTCCGCAAAGAAGTACGTGGACGCAGAACGCCCCGAAGTTTGGGACATCCTGGAAGAAATCATCGAAGACCATCCGGTGATGCTGAACCGTGCACCTACCTTGCACCGTTTGGGTATCCAGGCCTTCTACCCGAAACTCATCGAAGGTAATGCAATCCGCCTGCACCCCCTGGTCTGTACCGCATTCAACGCAGACTTCGACGGTGACCAGATGGCCTGCCACCTTCCCCTTTCCTTCGAAACCCAGTTGGAATGCCGCGTGCTCATGCTGTCTTCCAACAACATCCTGCACCCCGCCTCCGGTCAGCCTATCGCTGTACCTGGCCAGGATATCGTGCTTGGCCTGTACTACCTGACCAAGCCCCGTCCGGGTCGCAAGGGCGAAGGCATGCACTTCTATGATGCCGCCGAAGCCATCCGTGCCTACGAAAACGGCGTGGTGGACCTGAACGCAAACGTGTTCCTCAAGTTGCCCGCAGGTCGCAAGATCTACATCGGCGCCGTGGAAAAGGACTGCGTCATGACCCGCGAATCTGCCGACGATGCCGGCAACTGGGAAGTGAACGTCAAGGCCGGCGACAAGATCAAGTTCCTTACCCTCAAGGAAGAAAACATCATCAAGACCACTGTCGGTCGAATCATCTTCAACGAATTCGTTCCCGAAAAGCTGGGCTACGCCAACGAAACCTTCGGCAAGAAGGTTATCGCAAAGTCCATTGACGACCTGTACCGCCGTACCGGCAACCGCGTGACGGTTGACTACCTGGACGACCTGAAGGCCAATGGTTACAAGTGGGCAACCCGCGCAGGATCCTCCGTGGCTATCGCCGAAATGGTGATCCCCAAGGAAAAGCAGGAAATGCTGGACAAGGCCGCCGAAGCCATCTCCCGCATCCGCGGCTTGTACGAAGACGGTGTGATTACCGATGGCGAACGTTACAACCAGGTCGTGGACGTCTGGTCCAAGACCACCGCAGAAGTCGCTTCCAAGCAGTGGGATCTGCTCTCCGGCGACCGCGACGGTTTCAATCCCGTTTACATGATGGCCGATTCCGGTGCACGTGGTAGCCGTGAACAGATCAAGCAGCTGTCCGGTATGCGCGGCCTTATGCAGAAGCCTACCAAGTCCCTCGACGGTCGTGAAGTTATCGAAAACCCGATTAAGTCCTGCTTCCGTGAAGGCTTGAACGTGATGGAATACTTCATTTCCTCTCACGGTGCCCGTAAGGGTTTGGCCGATACCGCCATGAAGACCGCTGACGCCGGTTACCTTACCCGCCGTCTGGTGGACGTGGGCCAGGACCTTGTGGTTACCGAGGAAGACTGCGGTACTACCGAAGGTATCGAGGTTTCCGCATTCAAGGACGGTGACGATACCATCATCGCTCTCGAAGAACGTCTCCTGGGTCGCGCCCCTGTGGAAGACATCAAGCATCCGGTGACAGGCGAAGTCATCGTGAAGGCTGGCGAACTCGTTACCGAACATGTGCTTCCCAAGATTACCGCAACCGGTCTGGAACACATCAAGATGCGCTCCGTGCTGACCTGCGAATCCCGCAACGGCGTATGCTCCAGGTGCTATGGCCGTATGCTGGCTTCCGGCCGCCCTGTCGACCTGGGCGAAGCCGTGGGTGTGCTTGCCGCACAGTCCATCGGTGAACCGGGTACCCAGCTTACTCTGCGTACCTTCCATATCGGTGGTGCTTCTTCCCGTTTGGCTGTAGAAACCAACAAGAAGGCTCTCGTTGACGGTCGCGTCGAACTGACCGACGTAGAAACCGTGGAACACGAAGGCCAGAAGATCGTGACCAGCCGTATGGCAGAACTTGTGATCTTTGACAAGACCGGCATCAACAAGGGTCGTTACCAGATTCCTTACGGTGCAATCCTCTCCGTGACCAACGGCGCCTCTGTGAACAAGGGCGACGTGATGTTCGAATGGGATCCGTATAACAGCCCCATCATCAGCAATGTCGCTGGTAAGGTCGCTTTTGCGGACATGGTCGAAAACCGTACTTACCGTTCCGAAACCGATGAAGTTACCGGCGTCGAGACCTGGACCGTGATCAGCGACAAGCAGCACGGCAAGAAGGACCTCCACCCGGCGGTTTCCATCGTGGATGCCAACAACGTGAAGATTGGCAACTACATGCTTCCGGACGGCGCTATCCTCACCGTGAAGGCCGGCGACCTCGTGAGCGTTGGCCAGACCGTTGCCAAGTTGCCCCGCGCAGCAGGCAAGACCCGCGATATTACCGGTGGTCTTCCCCGCGTTGCCGAACTTTTCGAAGCCCGCGTTCCGAAGAGCAAGGCATTCATCGCCCCTATCGACGGCCTGGTGAGCTACGGCGAAGAAGTTCGCAACAATCAAGTTGTTATTATCAAGATGGACGACATGGAAAAGAAAGTGCTGGTTCCCCGTGGCGTACATCTGGCGGTCAACGAAGGTGACCGCGTCCGCGCTGGTCACAAGATCAGCGAAGGCAGCGTGGATCCCCACGATATCCTCGAAGTCCTCGGACCTGAAGAAGTCCAGCGTCACTTGGTGAACGAAATCCAGGCGGTGTACCGCCTGCAGGGTGTGGCTATCGCAGATAAGCACATCGAATGTATCGTCCGCCAGATGATGCGCAAGGTGAAGATCGAAGATTCCGGCGATTCCGAACTGCTCCCGGGCGAAGAAATTTCCAAGGCCCGTCTCCGCGCCATCAACGACCAGTTGGAAGCTGTTGGTAAGACTCCGGCGACCTTCACGCCGATGCTCCTTGGTATCACGAAGGCTTCCTTGGCAACAGACAGCTTTATCTCTGCCTGCTCCTTCCAGGAAACCACAAAGATCCTTACCCGCGCTTCCATCGAAGGTAGCGTAGACCCGTTGCTGGGCCTTAAGGAAAACGTGATTATGGGTCGTCTTATTCCGTGCGGTACCGGTGCCCGCCACCTGAGGAACGTCCAGGTGGTAGATGCCGACGCTGCGTTGGAAGCCGAGAATCGTCCTAACAGTACCCAGATCGATTTTGAAGGCAATGTCGATACCGGAATCCAGATGATGGACAACGGAATTGACATTTCCGACGAAGAAGATTCGGAGAATTGATCCTAAGTACTTGAAATAATTGGAAATAAGAACTATATTTGCACTCCAAAATCTAGGAGATTAAAAAAGTGCCTACTATTCAACAGCTCGTCCGCAACGGACGTGAACAAATCAGCAACAAGACCGCATCCGTGGCCTTGAAGTCCTGCCC
>JABUUR010000439.1 GCA_021443065.1 Fibrobacter sp. | reverse complement strand
ATTTCGCTGTATAGCAATACATGCTTTGAAATCAACCGCAAAAAATACCGTTCATGGCGGTCGGTACAGTCCAGCATGGGGGCTATGGAGAGCCTGCGGTTAAAATCGATGTTCATAGGGGCAAAGGTAGAAAAAAATGAAAATTGTCATCCCGGCCTAAGCCTGCCCCGGACTTGATCCGGGGAGCCGGATTCAAGGATGAACAATAAATGACGCAAGGGGGTGGGCTATAAAAAAACAGAGCCCTCTGGACTCTGTTGATTTGTTTGTAAAACGCTTGGGATGTTGCGCCTGATTAGTTTTCTCCGTAGAAGGATTCTTCTAGACGACCGCCCATTTCTTCGCAGGACTGGCCCTTGGAATCGATGATGCGGATTGCCTTGCCCCAGGCTACCGGAGTCATGAAGCGCCAAGGCCAAATGCTGAAACGCTGCTTTGCCTGGAAATTGATGATGGCGTTGCCGCCGAGGGTTTCTACATAGGGCTTGACGCGTGGAATGACCTGATTTACAGAACCATAGACGCCTTTTTTGAGCTTGACCTTACGAACATTGACGAACTCTACGTCAGAGTTGGGGGTAGATTCGAAGAAGCAGAACTGCTGGGGCGGGTTGGTTGCTTCGGGAAGCCCGGCTACGGGCTTGGGTGCGCTGGAACATGCGGTAAGGGAAAGTGCTGCGACAGCGGCGAACATAGCGAATTTGAACTTCATTCGTTCCTCCATTAAAAAAAACGGACGAAATGTAAAAAAAAACAATACAAATGTCAAGTGGTAAAAGTTGATGATTTTTGTAAAAAATAAAGAATCTTAAATTTTTATTTCAGGCTAACAATAATACGCGAATCGGAAAAATGTAAACGAAAATAAATGTATATTAGACCTATGGACTTGAAAAAAAACATTGTGGTAGCGGGGGGTACCCACGGTAACGAACTTACCGGTGTCCGACTGGTAAAAAAATGGATGGAAAACCCACAATGTTACAACAATCTGTGTCCTAGCGCCAATGTGAATCTGGTGATTGGCAATCCTGAAGCCGTTCGCATTAATCGCCGCTACAAGGATTACGACTTGAACCGAGCCTTTTCACAGACCTGCCTGGAAACGTCAGAGGATTCCAGTCTTTACGAATTTCGGCGGGCCAAGGAACTGAACCAAATTTATGGACCCAAGGGGCCTGACTCCCGCACAGACCTTTTGCTGGATATCCATAACACAGGGTCCAACATGGGGTTTTGCCTGATCCTTTCGGAGCGTGATCCGTTTTGTATGCGGGCCTCTGCGATTTTGACCCGGGAGTTCAAGAACGTCTGGATTTACCTGCAGCCCGAGGAACGTTCCGTTTCCCCGTATTTCGGAACCGTGGCCAGGGCGGATGTCTGTATTGAAATCGGCCCCCAGCACCATGGTACACTGAACCCTTTCATTTTCGAGGAATCCGAGCGGCTGGTAAAACGTTACCTGGAGTTGGTGGAGGAATGGAACAGGGGAGAACTTCAAAAACGTTCGCCCATCAAGGTGGATGTGTACACCCAGCATCGGGACGTGGGGTATCCTAAGCCTCAGGGCGGTGGCCCCATCCAGGCCATGATCCATCCGGATGTGTTCGGACGTGATTATCGCCAAATGAAAGCGGGCGACAAAATTTTCCGCACTTTTGACGGCAAGGATATCTTGTTTGAACCTGCCCCCGGTGACCCGGAATTTGTTTATCCGATCTTTATCAATGAACCCGCCTATTATGAAAAGGACATTGCCATGAGCCTTACTGTGAAAACCGAAGAGGAATGGTGATTTTGAAACATAGAATCTGAAACGAAGATTTTTTGCGAGACCATATGATGACCGAAGAAAATGAAGAACTGAAAGAAGTCGATGGCGAAGAACGCCTAAGGAACTTTATGGAACTTGTTCAAAAGCAGAAGGGCGAACCATGGGAATCCCGTCTGTTCGACATTCTGGACGCCTTCGAAGATTTCTTGACGGTTCGGCCGGAACCGCCCAAGGAATGGCTGGATGCTTACGCCGAACAGGGCAAGGAATTCGACTACTACCAGATTGTGCTCCCCCAGGATTTTCAGGACCCTTATGAGGATGACCTGGGCAATATCCGTCGTCTCCGAAACGAATTTGAACGCACCCCCAGCACCATGGCCTTGGAACATGAGTTGGTGAGTCGCAATTATTTTGTATTTGAAAACGGCCATGCCGAAGCCATCGCAGCACCCCGTCCCATGCTCATGTTGGAAAGCAAGGACCGCGATGACGACGAAGAGGAACAGGAAGGCGACATCACCTGGGATTGCTGCATTTCCATTTTCCCCGATGGAAGTTACATCGCCTACAATCTGAACCACGATGACGAAGAAGTCTTGGGTGAAGATTTCAAGGCGGAGTTCGACAAGCATATCGATGTACTTTCCAAGTTGCAGTTGGTGATTCCTGTGGAAGGCCGCGATTACGGTATTTTGAATAGCGAGGCTTGATGAAGGACTTTTGGACATTTGCAATTGCAGCGGCTCTGCTCAACGGCAGTGCTCTTGCGGCATATATCCAAAGCCCCGTGCCTCCTTCTGCCAAGGAAAATTACTTGGTGGATAAGGACCAGGATGGTCGTCTTGACGGTGTCGACATTAAGTTGTTGGGGACAATCAGCCAGGATTATGTGGACCGGATGGTGGACTCCGTGACCTTTGACTGGGTGGACTCCGACGACGTACTGGTCCATGTGGCAGCACCTAGGAAAAACCTGAAATTTAATGCGGCTTCGAACAGGAATTTGTTTGTAGACTTGTCCGGCATGCAAAACGGATGGCTGCTCCATACGGCGGCCGCTTCGGAAAACTGCCCTGCGGAATTGGGCGGTTTCAGGATGTACCTGTCCGATGGTTCTATCTATACCTTTTCTGTCCAGGACAAGATGGCTCCCGTCATCAAGGATGCAATGCTGCGCAGTTACCGAGGTCTTCGTACGGATACCCTGTCCATGACTTTTTCCGAGGGCATGAAGGTCTCTTCGGGTTGCGAAACGTTCTTGAAGTATAAGAAAGTTGGTGAACCGGTAGAGCGTCCCCTGCCCATGAAGGTTGCCTTGTGGAGCCGTAATGCGACTGCCGTGAATATCCTTTTGGATGGGCCCACGGACTTTGGTGACCATCTGGCACCTCGTGATTCCGTGCGCCTGCTGGAAAAGTGCATTGGCGATTCCCTGAACAACGTGGTTACAAGGGAATCCAGGTTTTTTGAGGTGGCCGGTTATTATCCGCTGGAAATACAGACCTCGTCTATGGTCGTGGACAACCAGAATGTAGAAGGGAACGTCCCAATTTTCCAATTGCAGTTCCAAAAGCCGGGCACGGAGTTTCCCAATGAGTATTCTTGGGGTTACTCCATGGAGGTGATGGATGAGGAATTTTTGGATGGGGTGCGCAGTACCCTGGGATTGCCAGGCAAGGTCGCTTTGGACCCGTCCAAGTTGTTGATTCATTATAACCTGAAAATTTATACGAACCTGGGAACTTATGTGGTGGGGACTTCCTTTGATGTGAAAGGGTCTGACCCAAGGTTTGAAAATGCCGGAAAGAAATTGTTCCTGAAATGGAACATGATAGACGGTCAACATCGACGGGTGGGAACCGGCGTGTACATTGCTGATTTCTTTGTCCATGTGACATACAATGGCAAAACCATTTATCGCAATGATGTCCATAGCGGTTCCACTACCCAAATTTTTGGCGTGAAGCGCCGTTGATTCATGGAACGGTTTTCATGGAACTGTTCGAGAAAGAAATTTACCAGCGGTACATGAGTTTGATTGGTGCCGTGAACTGTTGTAGCGAGCCTCGTTCGGTACGCATAGACGATCTGATTGAACTGTACGATGTGTTTTGCTTTGACGGGTACGGGACCTTGTACAACCGTGGGAACTTTGTCTACCCCGGGTCAATCGAGATGTTTTGCAAACTCCGTACAGCGGGCAAGCAAATGCGCCTGGTGACGAACGCCGCCTCTGACGTGGAGGAAGTGCTTGCCTCAGCGGCGGCAAAGCGTGGGTTTGAATTTTCACCTACGGAAACGATTTCGTCGGGTAGTTTGCTGGCCGGTTTGACTGAAAAACTGCGAGGCGGTCCTGCTCCCCGCAAGTTGCGTGAGGTATTTTACATCGGGCGCGAAACAGGCAAGAACGTTCTGCATGCGTGCGGCATCGAGGCTGTTGAAAACCCCATGGAGCCTGTGGTGGCGATTTCTTCTGCGAAGGAGACCGCGCAGACCTATGCGAAGGCGGTGGAAATTTTGCGGAAACCTGGGGCGGTGCTCCTGGTGCTGAATTCCGATGCCTGGGCCCCGAAAATCAAGGGAGACCGCGAACCGGTCTCTGGTGCCTTAAGTGAGCGTCTTCGTCGGGATTCTGTTTGTGAAAGAAATTTTGGGGAAGGGTGTGAAACCTATTACCTGGGAAAACCGTTCCCCGCCATATGGGACGCTGTTAGAAAAAGTCTGCCTGCATCGTTGTTTGACGAACGCAAGCCGCGAGTGCTGATGGTTGGGGACACCTTGGGCACAGATGTTTACGGTGCGAAAATGGCAGGCTTTGACGCCGCCCTGATTGTGGGCAGGAATGAACCCGCGGCTGAACTTGCAGAAGACGAAATTGCTCTGGGCGTAAGGCCGGACTGGTACTTGCTCCCCTAGATTCCCCTTACGTCATTTTAAAATGGACCAAATCATGTCGAACCCTCTTCTCGCCATTAGCGGAACAAAAACAAAAAAGACACCATGAAGGTGCCTTTTTCGTTGGTATAAAGAAAACTACCGGCTAGGCCGGTAGTTCTAAAGAGCCTTTGGCTTTGCA
>JABUUR010000508.1 GCA_021443065.1 Fibrobacter sp. | reverse complement strand
CATTTGCTCTCACCTTCGTAATTTGTGGTGGTTAGTGCTCGAACCTTATGCCTCATACCTCTTTCTTTGCAAAATGGGCAAGACGAATTCCATCGGCTGCGCTGGTGACGATGCCTCCGGAGTAGCCGGCACCTTCGCCAAGGACGTATAGCCCCTGGGTGTTGACGCTTTCTAGTGTATCGTTGTCTCGGGTGATGCGCAGCGGTGAACTTGTGCGGGTTTCGGGGGCGACAATCAGGCCTTCGTCAATAAAGCCTGGGATTTTCTTGTCGAAATTCTTGAACCCCTCGGCAAGGCTTTGGCAAATTGTTTTGTTCATCCAATCCCACAGGTTGCTGTTGACAAGGCCGCAGGGGTAGGTGGACTTGGGCAAAGTCCTGTCTTCCTTGTGGGCGAGGAAACTTTTGATGGTCTGGGCGGGTGCCGCGTAATTTTTTCCGCCCACGTTGTATGCGTCCGCTTCGATTTTTCGCTGCAGATCCAGCCCGCCAAACAAAGTGCCTGCGGTACGGATGTCGAATCCTGTTGCCCCAGGTGTAATGGGGACGGCGATTGCCCCGTTGGCGATTGCTCCGTTACGGCTGCTGTAGCTCATGCCGTTGGTGGCAAGTGTTCCAGGTTCTGAGGCGCAGGGCACCAGGACACCACCGGGGCACATGCAGAAACTGTAGGCGGAACAAGTCTTGTTCAAGGTGGGTGTAGCCAGAAAGTATTCGGCGGCGCCTGTGAGGGTGGTGTCTACTTTTGGGCCTAACTGTCGCGTGTTTATGAGCGTCTGGGGGTGTTCCACACGGACGCCCATGGCGAAAGCCTTGCTTTCCAGGGTGACGCCCCTGGCATGGAGCATTTCGTATATGCTGCGGGCGGAATGGCCTACCGCAAGAACCAATGCTTCGCAAGGTTGCCAGCGACTGGGACAGATTTCTGCGAAGTCTGGGGAGGGTGTTTCGCCCGGGTTGCGTCGGGAAACGTCTCGCAGTTTTATTGCGCAAATGCGACCGTCTTTGATCTCTATATCTTCCAGGGTTGTGCTGTAATGAATCTTGCCGCCCAGGTCTGCAATTTCTTGCCGAAGTTTGCGGAGCATAAGCACCAGACGGTCAGTTCCTATGTGGGGTTTTGCAAAGGTGACTACAGATTCGTCTACGCCTAATGTAACCATGTCCTTAAGCACGGCTTCGGAAAATAGATTGCGGCTGCGGGTGTTCAGTTTTCCGTCGCTGAATGCTCCTGCTCCGCCTTCGCCGAAAAGTACGTTGCTGTAGGCGTTGAATTGGCGGTTCGCAAAGAACCTTCGAATATCGCGGAAACGTTCCTCCACCATCTTGCCTTGTTCGTAGAGGTCCACCTGGAATCCCTTTCGAAGCAGGTGTAGGGCTGCCCACAAACCGCTGGGACCTGCGCCAATGACATCCACATGCCCTGCCATAGGTACAGTGTTGCTCTGCGGGTCGTTTTCAAGGGATTCTGTTTCGCGAAAGGCCTCTACCAGCCCCTTGGCGTGATTGCCTGTGGCTCTAAGTTTGCGTTTTACTTCGAATATGACGTTGTAAGACCACTTGGGGTCGCCCTTACGGCGGCTATCCAGAGAAAAACGCTCCACCTGAAGATTGAAAATTTCTTCGGGATGCAGCCGCAATTCCCGTGCCAGCGCATCGCGGTATTCGCCCTTCTTGTGGAGGGCTACGGGAAGTTCTCTGTAGCGGTAGGTAAACATTGTGATAAAAGATAGAAAATGCCGCTGCATAAGACAGCCCCCCTAACCTACTACCTACTATCTACTAAGTTAAAACACGTAGTTTACTCGGACACCGCCAAAGGCATCCTTATAATCGTTGCTGAGATTTTCGGGGCGGTAGTACATGGCCGTGCCAATGAACCATTCGCTATTCAATTTCTTGGTATGGTTGACACGGACCTTGACGTTACCTAGAACGTCTGTTTCGCTTTCGCTCACGTCCTTTCCGTCTTGTGTCCAACTTGTATTCAAGTACCGGAAGGCGCCGTTTGCCCCGAGAATCAAGAAACGGTTCAGTAAAGGCATTTCCAGTTCATCTTCGATGGAAATTTCGGATTCGCTCATGTCTGCACGCTCGTAACTCTTGAATCGCGGAGTAACTGCAATCTTGTTCTGCAACGAAGACAATGTGGTTGTGGCCGACAGCGGATACCTTTGTTCGAAATAGTCGGCACCTCCAAAGTAGTACCCCATTTTACTCCATGTTTCCTTGGACAAATCGAATTTTTTCATAAGGCTGTCGTTGTGGAATACCGAATTGTCAGTGCGCAGAGCCCAGGCTCCGCCCAATTTAAATACGGACTTGAAAGCCTTGATGGAGACATCGCCTCGCCATGTGTGCTTGAAAATACGTTCCTGGAATGCGGAGGCGAGGTAAGGTTCCGAAGATGTTTCCGTATAACTTTTCCAGCGTTCTTTATCCACCTCGGTGCTGTCTCCGTCGTAATAGATGATGGTGGACTCCTTGCCCTTACGTTTTGCAAACCAGGAATCCTTATAGATTTCTTCGTTCAAGGCGTATATGCCGTGAATTCTGGTGGGGCGGTACTGGGTTCTATACTCCAAGTCGTAACTGACATTGACATCGATTTTGTCGTTGACTTTACTGTTGTTTGTAAAGTTGATGTTGTGAATGTACTTGGTTCTGTCATTGTCTAGTTCGTGTGTTTTTTCCCATTTGTCCGATGCGCTGCCGAACCCGACGGTGGTTCCTTCGCCAAGGCCGAAGATGTTGGATTTGCCGTCTTTAGCAGCATTTTCTATGTTGATCTGGTAGCCTAAGCTTATTACCCAGTATTTGCTGATAATTTGTTCTAAATTAGCCCCGAGTTCCCTAGTGTCTGCCAGCAAGTCCGAAGAGCCTGCGCTAAAGTAGTTTTCGCCCACATACTTGAGATGGCTGGAAATCGTGGTCTTTTTGAGACTCCAGAACAAGGACGCACCGATAGCGAGATTTTGACCGCTCCATTTCATTCCAAGGACTTTTTCATCGTTGTAAGAGTCTAGGGCTTTCTTTCTGTTTGAGTTTGCTTTTTTGATGAGAGTCTTCAGGGAATCCCTCATTTCACTTCGAGTCATGGTGGTATTGTCGCCAAAAATTTCTTCAAACTCTGCTTGTGTCAAACGGTTGATTTCGCTTTCGTTTACCATGAATTTTCGTAGTGAACTGTAACTGGCGGCATTGATTCCGGCCTCTTGGAACACGCTGTTGAAGGCCCGTTCTGCAAATACTTCTGCGGTGTCGGAGCGTCCCATGGCAATTTGGCCGTTCAGTTCGATATCTCCCGGATAGAAAAGCCAGTTCCCGTCGGCAAAAAGCGTGAAGGATTCCTGCAAAGGTTCGCTGGTGAGCGCAGAGGAACTTCCCTTGCGAATGAACGGATCTTTGATATTGTCGTCAGAGTAGAGCAACCCCAGTTTTGTGTCGAAGCGACGTACCGGAGACCACTTGAATGATCCTCCCGCCACCATTCGCTGGGCCTGGGCAGAACCGTCTTCGATGTAGGTGTTGTACATGTCCGGGTGTCGCACTCCGGGAACCAGGGATTTCTGTGCTTCGCCGGCAAAAGCGTCGATTTCGAACATGGGGAGGTCGCCGTTATTCTTTCCCAGGGACAAGGTATAGTTTGCACCAAATACCGGAAGCCCCGACATGTAAATGTCGCCACTGATTTTTTGGAAGTCACCGAGAACGGCATGGTTGTATTCATCGTAATAGGTGAGGGTGACCGGGTTGGGAGAAAAATGATTCCAGGAATCGGCAGTTAGGTTTGCGTCGAATTCCAGGGTGCCGCCGTGGGGCATTTGCATAAGCAAATAGGCACTGGCTTCGCCTGCAATTCCCGGAACTTGGAAAATGTTCCTGTAATGTTGCTTTGCCTTGATGGTATCGTTACCTACAATGTCTGAGAACTTGTGGGGATTGCGCCTTGTAAGAACCTTGTGGAAGTTTGCGCCCAGCATGACGTTGCCAATAATGGACAAGGGCTTTGCTGCAGAATTTTCTGTTGTACCTTTGCTTGTGCTGGTGGCCAGGTCTCCAATGTTTTCACCGGGCTTGACTGCTCGCCGTTGCACTCCCGGAATCTCCGGTTCGGGAGGCAGCAATGCCAGAATGGAACTCAAGTTCAATCCGAAGTTTGTACCGTTGTCCTGGATACTTTCTTTGACGGACTTGTCGAGGATGTCGTTGGAGGTTGCTCCATAGGTGTTGTTGTAAACTTCCGTGTTGCTAAAGAAAAGTTTGCTGTTGCCTTCGTCCAAAATGGCATGGGTATTTTCTTCGAAGGTGGATGCATTGACTTCTGTCTTGGCCAGCGCCGAGTTCAAAAGGGCGATGTTGTTTTTTCTGAATATGTTGTACTGGAGTTCTGCTACGGTGTAGTTCGAAACATGGAGCGCAACTCCTGCGTTTTCTTTGAAGATACAACTGCTGAGGCTGACTTTGGAATTTTTTGCGAAGATCCCTCGTTGACTTGTCTTGTCGATACTTACGGACTCTAAGGACAAATTGCCGTTCTCTACCACTATGCCGTTTTCTGCATCAGAAAGGAACGTGTATCTAATTTCATTTTCTGCATCGGAAGAAATAAAAATGCCTTTCCACTTTTTGTTGCCGGAAGTGTCAGCGGAAACAATATGAACACGGTTAAGCCTTGCGCCCGCAATAATCAGTTGCCCCTTGACGTAAAGACCTGTACCTGGAGCGAACTGCAAAACGACCCCGGGTTCAATGATGAGTGCATTGTCTTTTTCGATGGAAATGTCCTGCTCGACGAGGTAGGGTGACGCATTTGCCTTCAAGAAACCTTGGAGTGTGCCC
Source organism: Fibrobacter sp. (assembly GCA_021443065.1). Taxonomy (GTDB): domain Bacteria; phylum Fibrobacterota; class Fibrobacteria; order Fibrobacterales; family Fibrobacteraceae; genus Fibrobacter. The sequence goes on along the minus strand of JABUUR010000508.1, from coordinate 23 downwards.
GAAAGCCTTGTGACGGATAAAGG
>JABUUR010000356.1 GCA_021443065.1 Fibrobacter sp. | reverse complement strand
ACGACATCAACAAGGACGTTTTCACAGTCCCTGTGTCTGCAGGGTTCCTCTGGTCCCCCTTGATCACCCCCTTCTGGAAAGCGGACATTCCCTTTACCATCTGGCTTGGCCTGGAGGTCAACTCCATCCAGCTGGGTACCATCGAAGACAAGCCCAAATATTACCTCAAGGGCAGTTCTAGCAACGCAGAACGCGATGACGAAAAACTGAGCTTTATGACATACGCTCCGTCCGTACTTGCCGGTTTTACCGTGAACCTGGTGGGCGGCCTGGACCTTAGGGCCCTGGGTGGATTCGGCTTCCACTTCTTCTCCTTCTACGACTATTACATCACAAACACCAAGCAGTATTCCGACTTCGTCTACACGGCCTTTGTCTCCGGAGCCTTGGAATACCGCATCACCGAAGTGTTCCAGGACGTAGACCTCAAGGTGGGCGTAAACGTCCGCAAGGAGTTCATGGCTTACGAAGACATCAAGGCCCGTGAACGTTCCAGCGACGATGAAAAAGTTCCGTCCCCCTATTCCGGTTTGACCTTCGACAAGATCCAGTACAAGTGGCCCGTACGCGTGGGCTTGGAACTTTCCCTGGACTTCGGGCGTGAAAGCCGCCGCGACCGCGGCATGCGCTTCAAGCTCCACGACCGCGACGGAGTGCTCCGTGAAAACAGCGAAGTCAAGGACACCTTGTCCGACTGGGACTGCATGGCCATCGAACGCGACTACCGTTTCTACCTGGACGAGAACGGCCAGTTGCCCGACATGAGCGAAGCCTACACCCGCACCCAGTTCGCCGACGTTCTTGAAAGTTTCCTTGCATTCTGCCACCCAGCAGACCTTGCCACAAAGGAACAGCTCTACGCCACACTGGATAGCGGCAAGGTGGAGATCAAGGAGTACCAGGTCAAGCAGGAAGACTCCCGTTTCGACCAGGTCATGGCCAGCAACGACCCCGAAATGCTGGAGATGTTCCTGGAATACTATCCCGATTCTCCCCGCCGTGCCGAGGTTGAGAACAAACTAAGGTCCCTGGGCGAATACGACAAGTTCCGCGTCATCCAGGCACAGAACACCTTCAAGGCCTACCTCACCTACCTTAACGACAATCCCAACGGTGCTTTCCGCGACGAGGCAGAAACCGGAATCTTTGAACTGGTCAAGGCCGGCAACCGCTCCAAGGACTACGAAATCTATCTGAAGCGATTCCCCAACGGCCGCTACGTCGAGGAGGCGAAGGCAGCCCTTTCCAGCTCCAGCAAGGAAAGCTCCATCATCGAGTACCAGACTGGCGAAACCTACAATACCGAACCCGAGGAGCAGCCCGTACCGGAAGTTTCCGAAGAACCCGCCGATGATGACGATGAAGAAGAGGAAGAAGTAGCACCTGCCAAGAAGGGCAAGGCAAAGGCTGCAAAGAAGGCCAAGAAGCCCGCCAAGAAAGCCAAGAAGGCTGCAAAGAAACCTGCCAAGAAAAAGAAAAAATAAGCCTTGGTTCACCCTCGGCAAAATCAAATTAAAGGTGCAGTCCACAAGGGGCTGCACTTTTCTATATTTGGCTCACTATGATCTACGACCTCATTATCGACTGGTACAACGCCCACCTAGGTTACGGTACGGTAGCCCTTCTCATGACCGTGGAAAGTTCCTTTATACCTTTCCCCTCGGAGCTGGTGGTGCCGCCTGCGGCCTACAAGGCTCTGCAACCTGACTCCGGATTGAACATAGCCTTGATTGTCGTGGCGGCAACCATCGGGGCAATGATCGGGGCGTTCATCAACTACTACCTGGCGAAGTTCCTTGGTCGCCCCATCATCTTCAAGTTCGTGGACTCCCGACTGGGCCATTTCTTTTTGCTGGATTCCCAGAAGGTGGAAAAAGCGGAGCAGTTCTTCCGCGACCATGGCGCGATTTCTACGCTGGTAGGCCGTTTTATTCCGGTGATTCGACAGTTGATTTCCATTCCGGCAGGCCTTGCCGAAATGAAACTTGCTCCCTTCGCACTTTTCACAGCCATCGGCGCCACCCTTTGGAACATCATCCTGGCAGTGCTTGGCTATGTGGCCCACGGCCAAAAGGATATCATCCAGGCCTACAGCCACGAACTATCCTTAGGGTTGATCGTACTGGGCGTACTGTTCGTCGGATACATGGCCTGGTGCGCCCTGAAACCAAAAAAGAAATAGCCCTTTACACGTCATCCCGGGCACCAATCCCAATGTCATCCCGGCCAACATTCCCAATGTCATCCCGGCCAACATTCCCAATGTCATCCCGGGCTTGACCCGGGATCCAATAAGTATCGTTCGAAAAACGATTATTGCGAAACTTTTCGCAAGGGGTCCAGGGGGCTATGCCCCCTGCGTCATCATAAACGCCTTGGACAGCTTTTCCATGGCTTCGTCCACTTCGGCGGCGCTCACGTTCAGGCAGGGCAGCATACGCAGCACGTTGCCCTTGGCGCTGAGCACCATGAGCTTTTGTGCACGTGCAGAAGCCACCACGTCGCCCACCGGAACGGATTCGTCCAGGGCAACACCCACGATCAAGCCTTCCCCACGGATTTCCTTGATAAAGCTGTGCTTTTTCTTCAGTTCGGAAAGAGCAGCGCGAATCTGGTTACCCCTCTCCACAACATTCTTCAAGAGTGCAGGTTCAGAAACCTGCTTCACCACCGCAAGACCCGCAGCACAGGCAATGGGGTTTCCGCCAAAGGTGGTGCCGTGATCGCCAGCCTTCAACTGGCCCGCAATATACTGGCGCAGCAGAACGCCACCCAGCGGAAGGCCGCCGCCGATACCCTTGGCCAGTGTCACCAGGTCCGGTTTCAGGCCGTACTTTTCAAAACCCAGGAACGTACCCAGACGGCCGCACCCCGCCTGGACCTCGTCCACAATCACCAGCACGCCAAATTCCTTCTGGAGGCTGTTGATGGTTTCCACCATTTCAGAAGAGAGAGTCATGACCCCGCCCTCGGCAGCCAGAGATTCCAGCATGATGGCGCAGGTATCCTTGTTGACTTCGGCCTTCAGGGCGGCGCAGTCATTCCAGGTCACATGGACAAAATCGCCGGGCATGTTCCCGAAGCCCTGCCGCAATGCAGGCTGGCCCGTGGCGGAAAGGGCAGCAAAAGTCCTTCCATGAAAGCTGTTGACGAAGGTGATGATCTTTTGCCTGTTGGGTTCGCCCTTGCGGTCGAAATACTTACGGGCAAACTTGATGGCTCCTTCGTTAGCCTCGGTACCGGAGTTGCAGAAGAACGCCTTGTCGAAACCGGTGATTTCCAGAAGTTTCCTGCCCAGCTCCACCTGGGGCATGTTCACGTAAAGATTGGAAATGTGGTTGAAGCAGTCCATCTGCCTTGCCACGGCTTCCTTGATGGCCTTGTTCTGATGACCCAAGGCGTTTACGGCAATACCTGCTACAAAGTCCAGGTACTTTTCGCCCTTGGAATCATAGAGGTAGGAGCCTTCGCCCTTTACGATTTCAATGTCTGCCTTGCCATACAGGGGGGCAATGACATTCTTGTCTTGTTCAATAAAACTCATTTTAAAATTCCTTATTTGCACAGCCTATCCGCGGACGTTTCCGCAGGGATTTTCACGTTATATTTTTTGTGTCGATTTTCTGCGGTGTTCAAAACCTTGGAGAACTAACGCTGGATTGTCCCGTAGTTGTGTTCGCCGTTAATTTGTTCGATAAAGGACTGGGCATCCTTCCAGCCTACGATATGAATGCTCTTGAGCCCTCGTCGGATGGACTTGAAACTTTCGCGGACCTTGGGAATCATACCGCCGCTGATGACGCCGTCTTCGATGAGTTTTTCGGCATCGCTTTCGGAAAGTTCGGGGATGACGTTCTTTTCGCCATCCAGAACCCCCGGAACGTCGCTGACCAGCACAAACTGGTCCGCCTGGAGCGCTACAGCCAGTTCGCTTGCGGCAGTGTCCGCATTCACGTTCCAACTGACGTTTTCTCCCTTTTCGTCGGGACCGATGGAAATGGGGCTTACCACGGGAATCATGTCCGCAGACCACAGGGCATCCACGATCCTGGGATTGACTTTCTTTACTTCGCCCACAAGTCCCAGGTCCACCTTGCCCAGCTTCTTTTCCACTTCGAAAAGTTTGCAGTCCACGCCGGAAATACCTACGGCATCGCAACCGTTGCTTTCCAGCATACGCACCAATTTTTTGTTCACATGGCCGGAAAGGGTCATTTCCACCATCTTCATGATGCCCGGTGTGGTTACGCGGAGGCCATCGATAAAAGTGGGTTGTTCTTTAAGCAAGGCGATATTTTCGTTAATGTCCTTGCCACCACCGTGTACAACGGCGACCTTGCAGCCCAGAGCAGGGAGCTTGGAAACTGCGGCAACAAAATCGGCCAACTTGGCTTCGTCGATAGCCAGGCTGCCACCAATTTTCACAACCACTTTTTTCATTTTTTGTGATGTCCTCACTAGGTTACGCCCATGACCACCGCAGGAACACCCCGCCGGTAAAAAAGAAGGCCACAGGCAACTTTTTGTTAGGGAAAATTTAGAAAAACATTGTAACTACTCAAAGTTTTTTTTTGTTATATTTAAACCAAACTCAATTACAAACAACCCCAAAGAGGTACAATATGGCAATTACTAAGGTTTGGCTCGACGAATCCAGCGATGAATGCGTTTCTTGCGGTGCTTGCGAAGCTACTTGCGATGCAGTTTTCTCCGTTCCTGAAAAGATGCAGGTCAAGGAAGGCGTCGATTACTCCGCATACGAAGCAGACATCAAGGACGCTGCAGGCAACTGCCCCGCCGGTGTCATCAAGTTCGAAGAAGCTTAATATGACGCAAAGGAGGGCTCGCGCCATCCTCTGGACTCCTCCCCTAAAGCGGGGGGAGG
>JABUUR010000486.1 GCA_021443065.1 Fibrobacter sp. | reverse complement strand
TCGGTGATGGTCCAGTTCTTGTGAACAGAGAATGTCAGTTTCAGAGGTTCTGGAGTCTGGGTGTTGCCATAGAGGTCTGTCTCGGCAGGCTGATCAACATAGATAGTCCAGGCCTTTCCCTCGGTTCTCTTGTAAATGAAAACGTTCAACGCTATGAACGCGGCCAAGACCACAAGTCCAATGCGAAGGTTCTTCTTTGTCAAAAGAAAGATGAAGAGTAGCAGCAACAACAGGCTGAGAGCCGCAAAGTTGTAGTGCGTTGTGTAAAAGATTTTCAGGACTTCGAACATGTTGAACCTCGAGTCGTTGTTTGACTATTTCTTGCTGGCCTTGGCTGCCGCCTTCTGTTCGGCAACCAGAGCAGCAATGTTGAATGTTAACACCTTGCCGTCAATCTTGCATTCGGTACGGAAACTTTTCTTGGGGAGGGCGATGCCCTGAGAAGAAAGCGTTCCCATAAAGGATGCATTGGCGTGGCTTGCAATGGTGCGGACGTTGATGTAGCCTTTCTTGCTGAAGGTCAGCTTGAAATTCTTTTCAGCAGCGTCGTATTCTGCAATCATAGTATTATTTACGACAGTATTTACGGCGTTCTTGGAGTTTTTGTCGAAAATTATGGTTCCACGGGAGTCGATGGAGAGCATGGTCTTGTTTGCTACCGCATTTCGGCATGCAATTAACTTCCATACACCTTTTTTCTTGGAGGTGTTCTTGGCGGAGAACACGTACCTGTTGCCGTCTTTTTCGAGGGTGTAGGCGCCTGTGACGATTTCTTCGCCGATGGCGTTGAGTGCGCCCTTGAAATAAAGGAACTTGGACTTGGATCCGTTGACACCTAGAATGAAACGGAAAGATGTTGCCTTGGGTTCTTTGATGGGGGTGATTGCGATCCGCTTGCCCACGGGGTCGACTTCGATGTCCGCGAAGGGACCTACGTCTATGGTTTCGCCTTTCTTGTTTGTTTCTTGCTTGGCGAGCTTATCAAGTTTCATTGCCTTGATTGCTTCTGCAGGAAAACGAAGAAAACCCCGAATATCCATTTTGACAATTACATTTTCCATTATTTGTTATCCTCCCTTATGAGTTTAGTATTTTCACTGCAAATTAACAAAAAATCATGATGTTTAGCAACTGTTGTAAGAAAAAAAGAATTAAAATGTTGCAGAGCTTTTATTTTGTATAAGATAATGCATAAGGTAATTGTTATTTAAATCTTTTAATTTATTTGCAACGAACTGCCCCGAATGATGCTCGGGTGCTTCTAAAAGTGGATTTACTTTGAGATTAGACCTCTCAATGTTCCCTTTGCCACGGGCTTTACTGGTGCTGTTCGATGTTTAAAAGGCTTTGCAATGTGTTTTTAAGGGATTCGCCTTCTCTTTGATGTAGTCTGTTGTTTTTTAGAATTTGTATGGAATTTAGAGTTCTTTCTTCAAACTGTTTGCGGTCGATGATTGTTACCGCAGTAATCTTCAAGTTGCTGCTTTCTTCTTGCGATAAGCCTACGTTTGCTCTTACGAGAAATTTGGGATAGAGTTTACGGTACTTTTGGGATATTGCATCGGCAATGCTGAACAACGGGTCCAGCAAAAAGAGATTTTCTGTTCCGTACTTTTGATAGACCAGTGCTTGCTTTGCAGCAAGAATGGCTCCTGTGCCACGGCCTGCCATTGTTGAAGGAGCCTTGCCGTTGATTTGGGCTGCGCATTGCGCTATCTGGCTTGCGTCTTGTTCGAAGGTTTCTTCGGATGGCTTGCCTTTGTTTTCGCCGCTACCGCGGTAGTTGAAGGCAACGAGTTGTACACCGGAAAGATTTTCTATTTCTGCCAGGAATTGGGCTGCGTCTTCTTCTGCATCGGGGTAGTAGAGCAGGACGGGGTCCCCTTCGTTGCCGATGCTCCAACCGTTTAGAATTATTCCGTCTTCCAGCTTGCAGGTGATTGTCTTTGCCTTGCCCTGAATGGCCGCGTTGGCTTCTTTGTGGCTGATGGCTCTGGGAAATGCTTTTTGACGTTCTGTAAGGGCGAGGTAGAATACCATGCAGACGTATATCAACAACAGGGCCCCGATTAATCTAAGAGCTCGGAAGCATAATTCTTTTAGCGATGTAAGCAAATGAATGTTTTTTAAATTCATGGCGGAAAAGATAGAAAATGGTGGTTGGTGGTTGGTGGGGTCGTGTCTTGTGCCGGACTTTTATGAAAAAAAATCCCGGGTCAAGCCCGGTATGACTATGTGTGGGAGCGTCTTCCCCTGCGTCATTAAATGTCATCCCGGCCACTGAGCCTAGATCTCCGTTCCCAAATTCGGGGCAAAAAAAAAGGACTTTCGCTTGGAGTGAAGCGAAAGTCCGAGGGATGGGATTGGGTGTTCCCTAAATATAGGCAAATTTTTTGGAGGTGGGTATAGGGAATGCGATAAAATCTTGTTAAAGTGTTCTCCAGATGTTCCCGCCTTGAATCTAGGATTGATTCTGTATGAAAATGCTCATGTTCATGTCTGTTTTTACATTTCGGGGTGTTCCCAAAAATTGCAAAAAAAATTATATTGTTAACCGATGAACGTATACGCATATTATAACTATAGAAAATACCTTCAGGACTACTACGACTACCGTAAGTCCGTCCAAAGGTATTTCTCGTACAGGTCTTTCGCTAAAAAGGCGGGGTATTCCTCGTCTGGATTCTATCTGGATCTGATTCGTGGGCGAAAATCCTTAACGCCCCAGATGTTACCGAAATTTATTGCTGCACTTGGCCTCAACGAAAAGGAAGGCCGCTACTTTACGTTGATGGTGGATTTTACCCACGCCACCACGGCCGTTTCCAAGCAGGCTATCTTTGACCAGATGTCCGCGTTGTTGCCCAGCGCCATCAAGTCTCTCACCAAGAGCCAGCAGGAATATTACAGCAAGTGGTACTATGTTGCCGCCCGCGAAGCCTTGTCTGTTCTTAGAATCAACGAAAAGAACATTCAGGAATTGGCCCTGTTCCTCAACCCCAAGATTTCCTTGCCTCAGGCAAAGCAGGCTATCCAACTGCTTCGTTCACTGGGCTTGATCGAAATTGGTGAAGACGGCTTCTTCCATTCGGTGAACAAGGCTATCTTTAGCGGTAGTGAAATCGCCCCTCTCTTTGTGCACGAGTTCCAAAAGCAGATGATCGACCTGGGCAAAAATGCGCTGGACCATTACAGCACCGAACGTAGAAATGTATCTTGTATGACCATGAGTGTCTCTGCCGAGGGCTTGGAACGCATTATCAGCAAGATCGACTTGTTCCGCAAGGAAATCGTGGACATTATCCGCTCTGACGAGGGCGAATCCATGGTCTGTCAAATGAATATCCAGTTTTTCCCTGTGAGCAAGGAAAAGGTGGAGCTTCCACCCGAAACAGAGGAGGATGAAAAATGAGTAAGATTGTTTTGAAATCTTCCGTGTTTATGGCTTTTGCCTTTGCACTATGTTTTGTGGGGTGCACCTACGAAACCGCCGGTACTGTCACCGATACGGGCAACACTGTTGCCGGAGTGGTGTACCATGCCGATGGCTCGGAGGCTGCCGAGGCTGTTGTCCGTATGGCCCGTATGCGGGTGGATAACGGTGTCGGTGTTCCGGAATTGATTGAAGTGACTACCGATTCTACAGGTGCTTACGCCTTCGATTCTGTCCTTGCCGATACTTTCCAGTTGGCGGTCATTGACATGGCTGTTTCAGAGATTTTCTACCAGCCCAGGACCACACGAAAGGACAAGGACCTTAACAAGATTACCTTGTCCAAGGCCGCCGTATTCAAGAGCAGCCTGGTGTACAACGATGTGTCTGAACCTGCGGTCCAGGTAGGCTCCCATTTTGTGGTCGGTGTCTCCGGCACTCCTTTCTACGAAAGCGTCTTTGCCGGCGATACCTTCGAAATCCTTGTGCCGGAAGGTGACTGGTGGATGGAATTCTATCCGGGCGATGCCCAGATTGTGGCAAAGCTCCAGAATTCCGGCTTGTCGGACACCGTGGTCTACCGCACCTGGAGCATGAACGGACAACTGGAAGCGGGCGACACCCTGGAAATTGGCCCCTTCATTTGGAGCCCCACTGCAGAAATCGATTCCCTGATCAAGGAAAACGAGGTGGAGGCCAAGAACGTGTCCCGAATCGCAGGCCAGGTGGTTTGCAAGAACAGCAAGTCTTGTTCCGGTGTCGAGGTGAACTTGATCACGGACTTGTTCGGCTTTGACTTCGAAGGGGATTCCCTGAAGTTTACCATTATGACTACTACGGACAGTGCCGGTCGTTGGTGGTTGAACGTTCCCAAGGAGGTTCCCGATGATTCCTTCCGTGTAGAATACCGCAAGGTTCAGGAAAATGTGGTTTCCTTGGCTGGAACATCCCGATACGTACTGAAAAAGGAAGTGGAAGACTTGAAGGATACTTTGGACCTGGGCGTGGACACCCTGGTTAAGACCGCAGGCCTTGTAAGCAAGGTGAACGTCATTGTAGACAAGAACGATTCCACCCAGAGCAGCAACTGCATGGTGAACAGCGTGGTTGTGGGCATCAAGGGAACGTCCCACTTTGTTCGTGACGTCTCTTGCGAAACCTTTGTTTTGAGGGACATGCCTGCAGGCACCCAGCAAATCGTCCTGTATTCCGGTGACCGCAAGGTGATGTCGAAAATGCTGGATTCCGATACTCCCCAATGGGTTTACGTTACTTTGACCGGGGTGACGTTGCCGGAAGGGGGGATTCAACAACTTCAGGGCATGACTTACGAGGTTCCTCGTCAAAATATTTTTGAATACCCCCTTGCCAGCGAACAATAGTTTTACTACCTTTGGCTCACACGATGAGTTATGGTGTAATGGTAGCACAACAGATTCTGACTCTGTTTGTCTAGGTTCG
>JABUUR010000117.1 GCA_021443065.1 Fibrobacter sp. | reverse complement strand
GAAGCAAAGCATTTGGCAGCGTAGTTGCAAAGACGACAAACACAAAAATGAGGTTTCTACCCGAAATACCGTTTACATCCCATAAAAACGGATGTAGTCGATATCGCCTTCGAAATAGCGGTCGTGGTAATCCTGATCCATGGCGTCGTAACCCAAGCCCAAGTCATACTTCAACTGGCTTACATCGCCATTGAGTTTGCCGATGCCGGTCAGTTCGCCGTTCTGGTAGACCTTGATGGAATCGGCCAGGCGTTCCACACGGATTTCGCACCATTCGTCAATGACCAGAGGCTTACCTTCGATCACCTGCCATTCAACGTCGTCGTAGACTTCGTCACGGAACTGGGCAGTCAACATGCCGTTGTCTACCCGAAGCATCCAGCCGTCGCCGTAGCGTCCGGGAGGCTCTGCAGTAATGATGTTCTGCAGGGTGTCGAACTTTGCAGGTTTTACACGGGCTTCCACCACAAAATAATTTGTCTTGAATTCATCGGACAATTTTACACGGAAACCGCCATTTACGTCAAAATGGGCAACGCTATCCACCTTCACAGAATCTTCGTATTCCACGACATAGCCATCGTGGCCATTGCCGGTAAAATCACGCCCGGGATTTTCCGGGTCGGAAAAGTTCCAGTCTGCAATGAGTCTAAGTTCCTTTTGCACATTGGAAGAAAGTTTCCCATAACGGACATAATCCATTTCGCCGGCAAAGTAGCGGTCGTGGTAGGCCTGGTTCATGGCATCGTAGCCAAGTCCCATGTTGTAGGTCAACTGGGAGACATCGCCCTTGACCGCTGCCGCGGCAGTCAGTTTGCCGTTCTGGTAAACCCAAGTGGAATCTGCAGAGCGTTCCACGCGAATTTCGGTCCATTCGTTCAGGGCCAGTTTGTCGCCAACCACGTTCTGCCATTCTACGCCGTGTGTCATTTCGTCTCGGAGTTGCACCACAAGCACACCGTTTTCCAGGCGGACAATCCATCCGTCGCCGTAACGTCCAGGAGGCTCAGAAACGAGGATATTCTGGAGTCGGGCAAATTCCGTGGGCTTTACACGAGCCTCCACCACAAATTCATTCAGCAGAAGATCCTTTGTCAGATCGATTTCAAAGCCGGACTTGCCATTGAACTTGGCGACACGACCGTTGGAAACCACAACACCTTCACCAAATTTCAGTCTATGTCCGTTGCCTGAATAATCCTTGCCAACATCGCTCATGCTGTTGAATTCCCAGTCGGCAATCCAATCTCCGACAACGACGGTGGAATCATCCTCGTCCACAAATTCAGAGGAGTCTACAGTTGCCGTATCAAAGGAAATTGCAGAAGAGGAACTGGACACTCCCCATTCATGGACATGTTCCACCCACACATGTTCTATGCGACCGCCGTGGCAATGGCACTTGTCCTGTTCCTGCTTGTCGTTGCCGATGGTGAAGTTGCCGTCTATATTGCTGATATCGCTCTTGAAGGTGAATGCGGCCTGCATCTTTCCATTGACGATGATGGCGGTAAGGTCGCCCACACGTTCCACACGAACATGATGCCACTGTCCTACGCCGATTTGACCACCGGCGGTAAGCTTGAACCATTCATCGCTGATGGATGCGTCGCGCCACATAAAGACTACGTTGCCTTCTTCAACCCGAAGAATCCAGCCGTCGCCGGAGGCGTCGGCACCTGCAGAGGCCAAGGTGTAGACAACCGTATCGCTTTCAACGGTGGCCTCGGCGTCTACTGCAAAATCGTTCACCTTAAAATTCTCGTCAACGGGAATAGAATAGTTTTCCACGGCCGAGGTGGTATCTTCGGACTGCCAACTGTGAAAATTCTTGTGGGATACGCGAGCCAGGCGTGCCTGGGCTTCTTCGAAATCGGCATTGAACTGTACTTCGTTCGACTGGTCCGCCGAAGGGCGTGGCGCATCGACGGAACTTTCGCCAGAACAACCAAACAAACAACCAGACAATACTGCAGATGCAGCAACAGCCGTAAGGGAATATTTTACTTGCTTCATTCCAAGCCTCCTTTTCATTGTAATATAATAATAACATTCCATATGTTCAATAATTTTTGATAAATTTGTGCCATGCACAAGGAAAATTCCGATAAACGGTCACTAAGGGTTCTAAAAACAGCCCTAAAAGTCCTCGTCACTGCCGCAGGACTCACCTATGTTTTCTACAAGGTACCGTTTACGGAGGCCATGTCCCACTGGAACGCGGGGGCTCTGCCCTGGCTTTCGCTGATTTTTGCACTCACCGTGATCCTGATGGCCATACAGGCAAACCGCTGGCGAGGTCTATTGCTAGAAGAAGGGCGAAAAATCCCCTTCCGCACGTTTTACGGCTACATCGCCCTGGGGTACTTCTTTAACAACCTGCTGCCCAGCGGCTTTGGGGGCGATGCAGTCAAGACCATCGCCTTTGGCAAACGCTACGGGAACACGGCCAACTCCGTGGCGGCCATCGTCATTTCGAGGGTCATGGGGCTTATCGCCATGTTCATCAGTTTCTTTGTGGCACTTCCCTTTGTGGCCGTGCACTACCGCATTCCCGGGGCCTACGTGGCAACGGTCAGCGCAGTGGCAGTAATCGCCGTGGCGGTAATCATTGGCGGACTATTCCTGGACAAGGTGCGGCTCCCCCGATGGCTTATGGTCAAAGTCCCCTTCCTTGTAAAACTGCAAGACGCCTTTGCCATCTACCGCAGCCACAAAAAAGAATTTTTACTTTCCGGTTTGGATTCCGTTTGGCTGCAACTGGTGACCATCGTCATCCATTGGGCTTACTTCAAGGCCATGGGCATCGACGTAGACATCGCAATCATTACCGTGTTCACCACCATCATGGTCACATTCACCATGTTGCCCATATCCATAAACGGTATCGGCATCCGCGAAAATGTTCAGGTCAGCCTGTACACCGGTCTTTTGGGTATTCCTGCAGAAGTGGTGCTGGCCTCCACCTTGTTCAGTTACCTGCCGCTGCTGTTCCAGGCGGCGCAGGGTGCCGTGGCGTTTGCTTTAATGAAAGCAAAAAAATAAAGGGCACGTTTTACGCAACCCTTTATTTGAAAATTTCCAGACTGAATCCAGACTGAAACTAGTCCCAGTTTTCGGCCTTGAGGTCGCGGCCCCAAATCTCGGCAAAGACTTCCTTGACAGTCTTGCCACCGAAAAGGAGCGCATAGACCGCATTGACAATAGGCATGTCTACACCCAGCTTGTCAGCCAAGGCCTTTGTGCTACGGCAGGTGGGAACGCCTTCGGCAATCATCTTCATGCCACCCAGAACCTGGTCGATGGTTTCGCCCTTACCGATGTGTTCGCCCACGTAGCGGTTGCGGCTATGCTGAGAAAGGCAGGTCACAATCAAGTCGCCCATGCCGGCAAGTCCAGCAAAGGTTTCGGAACGGGCGCCCATGGCCCTGCCTAGGCGGCACATTTCAGCCTGACCGCGGGTGAGAAGTGCTGCGCGGGTATTGTCGCCTGCGCCAATGCCGTAAAGAACGCCCGAGGCAATAGCAATTACGTTCTTCACAGAACCGCAAAGTTCCACACCCACGATATCGGTGGAAGTATAAACGCGAAGATAACTGCAGCTCATGGCCTTCTGGACAAGTTTTGCAGACTCCTCGTTGCTGCATGCGGCAACAATAGCTGTAAGCACATGGCGGCTAACTTCTTCGGCATGGGACGGTCCGCTGAATGCGACCATCTTGTCGTCGGTAAGCCAAGGCACATGTTCCAAGAGCACTTCGCTCATCAACTGGTTTGTGCCTTCGAGAATGCCCTTGGTGGCGCAAACAACCACAGGTTCCTTACCCTTTTCGGGAGTCCAGGAACCCAGGTTCTTTGCTACGCCAGCCATGAATTGGGAAGGCACCACGATAAGAACCATCTCTGCGCCCTGAAGGGCTGCGTTCATGTCGGTGGTGTACTTGAAATCCGCCGGGAAAATCACCCCCGGAAGTTTGTCCTTGTACTGGTGTTCAGTAGAAAGCAAATCTACTTCGGCCTGAGAGTTCGTCCAAAAAGTAATATCGTTCTTATTTTCGTAGACGACCTGGCCCAAGGAAAGGCCCCAACCGCCGGTACCCAAAACTGTAACTTTCATGATAAAATCCTTTTTTTATTTTGCAGTAATCTACAATAAACTTTGTTCAAAAGCAAAAATCTTTAAAAACCTTTTCCTTGTTTATTTTTGAGTTTGGTCTCCTTCGGGTGCCTTGGGCGTTTTGCGTTTGCTTCCAAAACCGTTTTCGGTACCATTCATAAGGCGTTTGATGTTGCCCCGATGCTTGACGATAATGAAAACACCAATTAAAGAAGCGACGATGGTCAAAGGCAGCGTAAATTGGTCGTGCACCGGATAAGGGGCTCCGCAGTAGCCCATAATCGACAAGACCACCAGCAGGGCGCAGGCACCGATACTACCAACAGAAACGTACTTGGTAGATACCGTAAGGACAATCCATACGGCAAAGGCAGTCAACGCGGTGACCGGGCAAAGACAAAGGAACACACCTAAGGCAGCTAGCACACCCTTGCCGCCGCGAAAGCCGGCAAAGCAGGTATAACTATGACCAAGAATCACCAGAAGACCCGCCACCAGGGGAACCCAGTAGGAATAATCCGCACCGCCGGCGGCCACCTGGGCCTCACACATCTTGAGGGCGATAAAGGGGCCGAAAAATCCCTTAAGCAAGTCCATGAAAACCACGGGCAGCGCAGGTTTCCAGCCCAGGACGCGGAATGTGTTCGTCAAACCGGCATTCTTGGAACCGTAATCGCGAATATCAAACTCTTTTCCTTTCGCGAGTTTTGCGATCCAAATTGCGCTGGGGATCGCCCCCAACACGTACGCTATTGGAAGACTCAGTAAACTGTTCAAGTTCTTCATCCTTTCTGAG
>JABUUR010000471.1 GCA_021443065.1 Fibrobacter sp. | reverse complement strand
AAAGTTAGAATAAATTTTATATTTTGATGGCTATGTTAGATGTATTCCTGGTGCAAATGGATTGCGGGGGTTTCGACAAGGTGCGTACGCTCCTTTCCAACGTCAATCTACAAAAAAAGAATGTGGCCGACGGTCAAGTCAACGGCCTCATTGTTCTGCCCGAAATGTTTGTCACCGGATACATCCCCCAGAACCCTTTTGAATGCGCCGAGGAATTTGACAATGCAGACGCAGGCCCTACCGCCAAGTTCTTGAGCGAACTTGCAAACGAAACCGGATGCGCCGTCATGGGGGCCGGCATCGGCAAGGGATTCCAGGGTAAACTTTACAACCACAGCAGCGTCTACCTGCCCGGCCAATCCGTCGAATATGCGGGCTACAACAAGGTCCATCCCTTCTTTCCGGAAATCGAAAATTTTACCGCCGGCGATGGAGTTAATTTGTTCAAAATCAACGGCTGGAAAATTTCAAGCACCATCTGTTACGACCTTCGGTTTCCGGAGTTGTTCAGGGAGGCGGTCAAGAAAGGCGCACAACTTATTACCGTGCAAGCCGCGTGGCCCAAGGTGCGGCTGGAACATTGGGAAACCCTGCTCAAGGCAAGAGCCATCGAAAACCAGGTGTACATCGCGGCGGTCAACGGCATTGACGGCAATGTCAAAGGCGGCAATTCTACCTTGGGCGGAAACTCCATGATCATCGACCCACAGGGTAAAATAATTTCCCGCGGGAGCGGCGATTGTGAAGAGATTGTTTATAACACGTTAAGTGACGTTGCATTAACCCAATATCGAAAAGAATTTCCCGTCTTACTTGGAATAATTTAAATTGATTTGATTTAAATCACACTAGTGCTTTTTTGGCACGTTTTTTCTTAACACTTTGATTATCAACACATTACAATAAAAGAGTGCAGCAAAGGCTTCATGCCCTATTTTTTTTGGAGATTTTTGTCATTGAAATGTCAAAAAAATTATCTATGTTTACTTACGTAACAATCAGTTAACATCAGACGTGCGAGGTGTATCATGTCTCCTAACAGATTCCAGTATGCAAGAGCTTTAATCAAGGCCGGCGTAACACGCGACTTGGTTCTGCGCATCACTGCAATTTCCAATTACCAGTACGTTCAGATCCAGCGCGAACTTGCTGCGTAATCGGGTTCTGTTGAAGTTAATTCTAGTCATTCCACCACAGCCTGCCACTCTCAACCAAGAGAGGCAGGCTGTGCTTTTTTCTTGCTACCGCGACGGCACCCTTTTGCTGGACGGCAAGGACGGTTTAAAGCCAGCCCGCTTTTTCTTGACCCCGCAAGATCGATTCCCCTGGGAAGATTTCATAAAAAAAATGCTGGTGGCCTGGCAGCTGGGCGATTACACCGGATTGCCCCGCGAGTTCCATCCTCAAAAGAGAATTCCGGCCTTCGTTACCGAAGGGCTATTGAACGAGCCTCTGCCTAATCAGTTGAAGATTCTAGCCACCTTGAGGCAGCAGGGGTATTTTCCGGCTCTTTCCAATAAAACGGAAAAGTAAAGCCGTAATCTTATCGAAAAACACTCCAAGGGTCTTGTATCCAAGCGCTACAAAATCAGCATTCCATCGCCGTAACTGAAAAGTTTCAGTCTGTTTTCCACGGCCATCTTGTAGGCGGCCAGCGTGTTTTCGCGGCCATAGAACGCAGACACCAGCAAAATCAGGGAACTCTTGGGCCAATGGAAATTGGTCATCAGACCATCCACAATCTTGTAGCGGTATCCCGGATAAAAGAATGCGTGTGTAACGCCTGACTGTGCACGAACCACGCCGCTTTCGTCTGCGATGGTTTCTACCACGCGGGTGCTGGTGGTGCCCACAGTCACGACGCGGCCTCCGGCAGCCTTCGCCTCGTTGATAATGCGGGCGTTTTCTTCCGTCAATTCGTAGTGTTCGCCGTGCATCTTGTGCTGGGTGAAATCTTCCACGGAAATATTCTGAAAGGTGCCTGGCCCCACATGCAACGTAACCTCGGCAACTTTAACGCCTTTTTCCTTCAGGGCTGCAAGCATTTCTTCGCTAAAGTGAAGGCTTGCGGTGGGGGCGGCCACCGCACCGGAATACTTGGCGAAAATTGTCTGGTAAGCCTTCTTGTCTTCTTCGTCGTCGGGGCGGTCGATGTAAGGCGGCAGCGGCACATGGCCCTGGGCGTTCATTACCGCTTCAAGTTCCACAGGGGTCACAGCAAAACGCAGCACCCGGGATCCGTCCTCGTTGACGGATTCCACCACAGTCTTCACGCCGGCAATCAAAAGTTCTCGCCCCACCTTGAAAGCCTTGCCCGGGCGGACCTGGGCCTCGTAGCGTGCAGAGCCGTCTTCTGCAGGAATCATGGCCTGCACCAGCAATGTTTCCACCTCGCCACCGTGCAACGTGTTGCCGTACAGTCGAGCGGGAATCACCTTGGTGTTATTTACAACCAGGCAATCTCCGGCCTTGAACAAGTCCACAATTTCGGGGGCCTTCAGGATACGGCGTCCCCCCCCATCCTTGGGGCAATGGAGAATGCGGGTCTTGCCCTTGCCTGCGGTACGGCTGGCAATCAATTCCTGCGGAAATTCAAAACTGTAATCAGATAGATTGTGTTCCATTTTTTGTCCGGCTTACGCTTCAATTTCAGACAAGGCCTGTTGCAGTTTTTCCTTGACCGTTTTCCTTAAATGGGCAGGCTTTAAAATACGGAGGTCTGTAGAAACACCCAAAAGCCAGGTGACGAAATCTGGCGTAATGCGCAGTTTCATATCTACGATCATGTTCTTTTCCTTGTCGTAGCGTGAGGCAATTTCCGGATTGAAATGGGATTTCCGGAACTGGTTCTGGAGCCAATTGGCCTCAGCCTTGATGCACAGGGAAACATCTTCGAAGGGTCCAATGGAAGTCCACTTGCCAAAGGTGTACTTGTAGTGATCCATGGCATTGAAATCCACCTTGGCAAAGGGCGTATTGGTTTCAGAAACACTGAGGATATTTTCGAACATGTAGTTCTTGTATCTCTGGCTTCCGTCTTCTGCAGTTTCCAGCACGATCAGGTACATCGTGTCTATGCGCATGATTATCTTGACCGGGCAAACCTCAATCCATCCGGAGGTGGAATCGTCTGCAGAATGGCGGTAGTTCATTCGAATCTTGAAACCACCGTGTATCGCCTTGAGGACCTTGTTCACCATGGCATCCTGAAGCTTATGGTCGCTGAAGGGGCCGTAATCCAATATGTAATCCGGGTCCAGCGAAACTGCCTCGGGCTTGAAATCTTCCTGGTTGGTGTTCTGCAAGGCGTCGATTACCTTGTCCAAAAGCTTGATGCTCTTGTTTTCCGAAGGGGACGATGGCGACATGGCCTTCTTGATTTTTTCAAGCTGTTTCACCATGCCCTGGTTGAAGTTGGCTTCGCCCTCCGTGCGGATGATGTAATAGGTTTCGCCATCCTCCTTGAAACGGTGCAAGCCGCAGTTTTCCTTGGATACAACCTCCAGGTGGCGAAATACCGTACGCGGGCCGCAGTTCAGTGCATCGGCCAACTGATTCACGGTCATCTTGGTCTTGAGTTTAGCCTTCAGGTCGTTGATTTTCTGGTAACTTGTAGACATGCATCCTCCTTAACTTGTGGCAATTCTTAAGCGATTTTCCACAGATGTTGTTTTAGCGTTTTTCATAACAGACAAGAAGGCCACCTGCTTTTGAATCACAGAGAGGACCTCCCCTTCCAAGATAAACTTTTTCCCGACACAGGAAACCCTGATGCGAGCCCCCTGCAGCATGGAATGCAAGGCAAGGTCCGTCTCCATTTCCTTGCACTGCCTTCGATTTTCCTCAGGTTCGTCGGGCAGCATGGTGACACTACAAGCCAGGTCCATCACCCCCGGGATTTCTCCTACCCGGGTCTCCAATTCCTTTGAAAAATCAGACTCGTAACAAGAGGCCGAGATTTCCACCTTGCCAAAGGAAACCTTGACCGAGTAGTCGAACATCTTGCAACCGGGGGCATCCAAAAGGGCAAGAACAAGACGTTCGATCTGGGAATCCGTCATGTAAGAATCGGACTGGATCCGTGTAAAGTCCACACAGCCGCGCACCTTGGGCAACCCATCCACACAGGCCTTCATGGCACGTTTTGTGGACAGGTTTTTTACAAGGCCGTTCAAGAACACGATGCCTTGCCCAGCCTGCAAGGAAATCTTCTGGAAATCCTTCGGAAAAATCTGGGAGAGTTTATTGCGGGCAACGGCTTGCAGTTTGTCGTTGGGCAGGTTCTGTTTTTGGTCCGGCAAAGTGGTAAACAACAAGGTCTTGTCGTCCAAAAGGACCACAAGTTTATCCTTGTCGCCGTCTTTTACAAAGCCAACGCATAGCCCATACCGCTCCCGTATGGCGTGATATACATGGTCGCCCATCAAGGTTACAGAACTTTGGGAAGGCAGCAGGCGGTAGCCTTCAGGTGCCTCTTCGGACTCCACCGCCACCTTTTCGCATTCAACCGCTTTCGTAGTAACGCCATCGAAACTGACGTTGATGATTTCCTTGTCGGGGCCCTGGAATACGCTTTTTACAACCCCCGGTTTTGGTGCGCCCTTGAAGTAGACCCAGTTGCCCGGACTAATGCGATTGCGGCCTTGGATTTTGGCGTATTCCCGATTGACCTTTTCGGAGCGGCAAAGAGAGAACTCTTGAGAAAACGCGACGATAAGGGTCTGGCATTTATCGCAAATGCACAAAAGAGGAATGTGGGCATCTATCCCCCCATAAGTGGAAAAGTTTTCGCGGGCATAGACATCGTGGGCCCGCACCTTTTGGCACCGGCGGCAGAACAGTTCCTGCGAAAACAACTTATGAGGGAATAACGCCTTCATTCCAAAGCGCCATTAGCCCATCAAAGGCAGAGCCACGTCGATACGGCGCAGGGTTTCTTCCTTGCCCAGAATTTCGAAAAGTTC
>JABUUR010000097.1 GCA_021443065.1 Fibrobacter sp. | reverse complement strand
CGGAGGCTGTTCATGGAGTTGGCGAGGTAAATGCGGTTGTCCTTGGTGACTTCCTGGACGATTTTCATGCAGCCGTCGAAGTCTGTATCCAGGGCAAGCACGATGCTTCCGTTGGAGATGGGCTGGATAAGCTGTGCCACGCTGGTCTTGCCCGCGGGTAAAAATACGATGGAGGGGATGCCCGCCTTGGCGCAGTAGGCGGAAAGAGCTGCGGAAGTATCGCCGGTAGAAGCGCAGGCAACGGCATCAATCGGATGAATATTCTTCTTGATGATGTGGTTCACCTGGCTTACCAGGACGGTCATGCCCAGGTCCTTGAAGGAGCCTGTGTGGGAATTGCCGCACAGCTTCACCTTCAGGGAGCCGATTCCCAGTTCTTTTGCGATGGGGGCTGCGTCAAACAGGGGGCTCCAGCCTTCACGCATGGTCACGATGTCTTCTACCGGCATGTCGGGGAGGACCATTTCGCGCTTGCTCCAGATACCGCTCTGGTCGGCGGGTTCAAAGCTCATGCGTCTTTCGGCAAACAGCTTTTTCCATTCTTCGGGAGAACGTTCAGCGAGGGCCTTACGGTCGTGTTCCACTTCCAGAAGGCTGTTGTCGATTTTTGAACGGTAAATAACGTCGGTGAGCGGGTAGGTGTCGTCGCCGTTGATGTTTCTAAAATGAGCGTTGAACTGAGTCATAGATTCCTCTAAAATTTTACAGGGAGAAATTTAGAAAAAAATAGGGGGACGATAAATAGTGTGCTGGACAATGCCGCAGAAATTGGGATGGTTGCGCCCTCATTCCACAAAGCGAGTAAAGCGAGCGACCTCAAATCACAAAGCGAAGCACCCTCGCCACCAACCACCTGTTAAATTGCCTAAAACTGTGAATATGAGTAATCTTGTAAAATTAAACTTTCTATATTTGGTGAGGAATTTTTTGTTGCAGAACTTAGGAGTTCTTAGTGAAAAAATTAGGTCTTTTATTCGCATTTGCAGTCTTGATGACTTCTTGCATTTTTGATTCCGACGATGCCGGTGTCGGCAGTTGGCTGTCGTCCCACGGAATGCCCGAAAATTACAAGGTCCATGTATTCAATATCGACAACATCAAGCCATCTTCAGTGGAATTGGGCTTGAATACCGAACCTCGCCTGATTGACAGCATGGAATTTTACTTGGGGCAATCCGGCGGCGTTTCCTATGACATGTACATGGATATCGCATTTTCCGAAGGCGACGCCTTTGTCAAGAATTTGAATTCCTCCGATTCTGCAGTTACGGCAGTGAGCCTGTTCTGGTTCTGGAAACTCTACAACAATAAGAATTTCCCTGCGGATTCACTCCCCATCAAGGAAAGCATGAATGTCAACGTAAGTTGGAAAATTGATTTTAGCGATAAAAAGAAATTCCTGGATAGCCTTGCCAAGGTCAAGGATTCTGTCTGGCTGGAATCCCTGAAGGACTGGAAACCGGATGGATCTGCGGATACCGTTGTTGAAATGTCCTTTGAAAAGGGGGATTCTTCAACTGTTATCTATCTGCCTTCGGCATTGACTGAAGCCCTCAAAAAGATGACTTATGCTGTGCGTCTCCAGTTGAAAATTTCTGCACCCAAGGCGGAACATCTCTACAGGTTCTTTGGCCTTGAAAGCAACTACAAGCCTTTCTTTGGCCTGATTGCCGATTCTTCTGCAGTGCATCCTCCCTACCGCGCGGCAAACGTTCTAGAATATGACGACGATTGCGGCAACTGCCTTCATGGCGGTACCCGGGATTCCTTGGTTCTTTCCATTCCTGCTGAGCAGATCCTGCCTGCGATCCAGAATTTCTACAACAGCTACCCGCTGGAAAACAAGGGCGAAGGCTACGATGTGCGCCAGACGGTTATGCTTGCCCAGTTGACCATGGCCCGGGACGACGGTGCCGCAAACAATACCTCCGAGTTTGGACTGCCTATTCAGGTGGTGGTTGGCTCCTTTGTGGATAGCGCCGATACGGAAATCCGGAAAATGGAATCTTATCGCTTGAACAAGGATCTTATTCTTGAAGATGGCCACCAGAATCTGGTTTATCACGATGGAGATTCTTTATCGCTCCAAATTACAGGGGGCCTTCGTGAATTGGTAAATAAGGAAAAGGATTCCTTGAGGATTGTCGTCAAGTTGGGTTATCCGTTCTTGCAAGAGAAGGATTCTACCTATGCCGACTACGTGTCCGACGGTGATACAAACTACGTGTTCATGGGCTATTTCGATCATGGCCGCTACGACTTCTCCAAGGCCGTAGAAAGCCCCATGTCCTTGAAATTGTGGATGTCTTCTAAGCGTAAGGAGGAAAACTAATGAAAAAGTTAGCAGCCTTCCTTGGTGTATTTGCGAGCCTTTCCTTTGGCTCCATGATTGGTATTGACGCCCTTGGCGAAGAGCAGGTCTTGGGTGGAACAGCCTCTGCTGCAGGACGCGGCTATGCGGGCAACGCCAAAATCGGCGATTCAGAAGGCCTTTCCGTAGTCAATCCAGCTCGCCTGGCCTTCGACAAGAATGTGGTGTTCAACTTGAACTTTGCATTGGAGATGGACGCTGCTTCAAAGAACGGTCACCATTTGCTGAGCAATGGCATGTCTATCCCCTCCTTCAACATCTCTTTCCCCATGGGTGAATTCGGTGCCTTGGGCGTTTCCTTGTGGCAGCATTTCTCCACCAGTATGAGCGAAAAATCCTCCGGTGACAATGCCGCGAAGATTGAGTATAAGGGAAGTGTGTACGAACTTGTTCCTACCTACGCACTCCGTATTCCTTACCTTCGTTCATTTTCCCTGGGTGCTTCTGCCCATGTTGTTTTGGGCAGCAACAGCCGTAGTTTGACTTTGGGCCCCGACAATAGTGAAGTCTCCGACGAAGACCACTGGGGTACGCGTAGCACGAAGGTATCTGATTTCGTCGATGGAACATGGGAAATCAACCACCATCCGGCGTACTATGCAGCCGCTTTGCAGTACCGCGGTCGTCAAGTGTCCTATTTCTTCTCGTACACCACGGGCTACACCCTGAAGAATTCCCTGGACTACGACTTTAGATTCAGTGAAACGGACACCTTGGCTCCCAGTTCCTATGCCCGTGAAATTTCCGTACCGGCAATGTTTGCCACGGGTGTCAGTTACCGTTTGTTTAAACGTCACAATGTTATGCTGGACCTGCAGTGGCGTGCATGGGACGAAGATATTGAAAATATCGGGGGTAGCTGGGCCATGCCAGAAATCACCGAGACCCAAAGCGATTTCATGGCGTCCGTGGGCTACCAGTTGGATGGCGTGCCCCTGTTCTACGAAGATTACTGGAAACGTATCAACTACCGCGCCGGTGCCTGGTATAAGAACTGGTACGTGAAGGATGTTTTCGAAATTGGCGGTTCTATTGGTGCCGGGCTCCCCTTGGGTCGCAAGGGCGCCACCATCGATATTGCTCTTCAGGGGGGCAAGCGATTCTCCGATTCCAAGACGGAGTGGGAAGAATCATTCTTTGCATTCCGTATAGGATTGACAGGTATTGGAACCTGGGGACAGAGTCGTCGATAAGTGTTTAAGAAGGAGGACTGAAAATGTCTACAAAAAAAGTAACGGAAGCAACTTCCAAAATCAAGGCTGCTACGAAGAGCGTTGCTGAAAAGACTATTGAAACTGTCAAGAAGGCAAAAAGTGCCACTAAGGCAACCGCCAAGGCTGTAGAGTCCGAGGTAAAGGCAACAAAGTCCAAGGTTTCCGAAGCGGTTGCAGCAAAGAAAACTGCCGTGAAGAAAACGGTAAGGGCGACCGTCAATTCTCTGAAGGAAGCCGAGGAAAAGGCGGAAAAGGTTGTGGCGAAGGTCCGGGCTGCAAAGACCACTGCAAAGCCTGCTGCCAAAACCGCTGCGTCTAAGGCTAAGACAATGACCGATGCTAAGGCCCCTGCGAAAAAGGTGGTGGCAAAGGCTACAGCAACAAAGACTGTAAAAAAGACCGCAAAAACTGTAGAGCCCGAGATTACAAAGAAAAACTCCAAGGAGTCCAACGTTTCAAAAAATGGTGAAAACATCGAATCGCTGGTACAGTCCTTTGACGCAGAATATCTGGTTCTTATGCAAAAAGACCCCAACTGGATGCATGCCTTTTGGGAAGTTTCTGAAACGCGACTCCAGCAGGCCAAGAAGGGCAAAGGCAAATTGGTCCTTCGTCTGTTTGACGTGTCCTCCGATTTGACAATTCAACGGGGTAAAAAACGTAAGTTCCGCGATGTGGAAGTCCCTGCCGAAGCCCGCAGTTGGTATGTTGAAAATACTGCAGACAAGGCTGTGGTTGCCGTCCTTGGTTCTGTCCAGGGCAAAAACTTTATGCCCCTCGTGGAGTCTGCTCCGGTAGAAGTCTTTGACAAGTCTGCCCCCGCACCGTCAGCAGACGACGCTTTTGCAAAGGCTTCCCTGGGTGGAAACACCTTGGGTAACTTTATGAGTTCTGGTTTTTCCAGCCAGACTGCAGAATCCTGGCTCAAGTCCCTGGGTGAAAATGCAGGCTTTGGAAGTTCCTCGGAATCCATGTTCTCTGGTGCACTTTCCAGTGCCGCGCTCCAGAGTAACGCCGCTCTCGCCGCAGCCTCCAAGGATTCCGTAAACTACGGCAAGGATTTCTTCTTGTGGGTGAAAACCCGCCTTATCGTTTACGGCGGAACCCGCCCCGACGCTCACTTGCAGGTGCGTGGCGAAGATTTCCCCCTGAATCCCGACGGAACCTTCAGTTTTGAAGAAGACCTTCCGGACTGCACCAAGGTGATTCCCGTATTCGCCACCGACAAGGATGGCGATTTCCCCACGACAATCGTCCCCATTGTAGTTAAGCGCACGGAGTAAATAGAAGTTTGGTAATCAAACGTATTTCTCCATGAGTATGGCACCTGGAAAAATTATTTTCCTAATGCATGCACATTTGCCTTTTGTGCGGCATCCGGAGTATGAACGCTTTTTCGAAGAGAATTGGCTGTTTGAAGCCATGGCCGAAACATACCTGCC
>JABUUR010000310.1 GCA_021443065.1 Fibrobacter sp. | reverse complement strand
AAGCGCTAAGAAATGCTTCATCCCGGCCTAAGCCAGCCCCGGGCTGCCCCGGGGAGCCGGTGCAACACACTTAGGGCTCCACCCTTAGTGTGGCTGTTCCCCGTATGGGGAGGATCTTTACTTGACGCACCTGACGGAAAACCCGAATTCCTTGGGCTTGGCCATGTACCCGAAGGCCATGGATTTTGAAGTCAAGTACCACACCCGGGCATTCCCCTGGGCGACACCTTCGGAAGAATCGTCGGAACTCCAGAAGAAGGCGAATTTCATCATGTTGCCGTAGGTTTCGTCGTCAAAGCGGTTCCCCGCCGGCATGGCGCTGAATTTCAAGGTGTCGTTGCCATTGGTGTCACCGTTCCAACCATAATTTGTCTTTAAGAGATACCCCGCGTTGAAATCGGAACCGGCTGCATTCCACAAGCTTTCAAAGTCTTCGTGGGTGGGCAGGCGGAATCCTGCGGGGCACGCCTTTTTTGCTGCAGCCCAGGTGTACAGCCGACCGTAGGCCATGCACTGGTCTGCGTCATCCTTGTAGCAAAAACTTCCTTCCATTTCGTAATTCAGGTTGTCCGCCATCCATTGCAACCCGGCAATTGAGACCGTGCGGTATTTTTGCTTGTCACGGGAATCAACCATCTGGTTTGCCTTTTTTGCGGCAAAGGACGGCACAACCATCAAGAAAACAACAGCAATCGACACCAGCAAACGAATCATTTTCCACCTGCAAAAAAGAACGTCTCAAAAATAGCAATTGAGACTACAGCACTTGTAGGTCACGTCGACTGAGCCCGCCTTTACCGCCCCATGGGGCAATTGCGGCACTGCGCCTCGGGCGCCCTCGGGTTACCAAAGCGCCGCTCAGGATTGGGGCAGCGCTGTTCCGTGCCATCAGGCAAAATCCAGAGTTCATCTGCAAAACCGCAGCGATCGAGGTCTTGCGCAGAACCTTCCGACAATGAAGCTTCCGGCAGTGAACCTTCCGGTGAAAGCGCCTCGACTTCAATTTTGTCCTGCGCAGAACCATCAGGCAGCCGTCCATCCACCCGCTTTTCAAAGAACAAGTTCCCTTCGTGTTTAATACCGCCTCCCATAGCAGCAAAGCCTTTCACGAAACGACGAACCTGGTCCGTACATTCCCTGCTCAAGCCGTATTTTTCTACCAGAAACCTCGGGGCAGTGCTCAAGAAAATCACAGTGTTCCACTTGATGCGAGCGACCCCCACCGCTTCCGCCCAGGCAATGACCTCGGGAACCATCATCAAGTTTTCCTTATGGAGCGTCACCTGCAGCGAAATCACGGACGTTTCGCCACCGCACCTCTTTTTTATTTCCGCCAGTTTTTCCACATTGGATTTCCACCCCTCAAAGCATTCCGAAGCCAAGGTGCTCACCTTAATATCACTGCAGCAATCAAGCAATTTTTTCATGCCGTCGTCAGTACCCCAGAATCCTGGAAAAGTCCCGTTGGTTGTCAAGTTGACTTTCACCTTTAACAAGCGGCACAAGTCCAAAAGTTCGTCAAAATGCGTATAAAGTAACGGCTCCCCCATGGTGCTGGGAATCACCTCTTGCAATGCAGAACCATGGCTCTTCAAAACATCCCGTTCCGCAGGTTTCAAAGCATATTTTTCTACCGCGGCCTTTGCCACGTTCCAGTTCATTTCACCCAGGTCAAGCCCAAAACCCCTCTGGTTTAAAAAACAGAGCGGGCATCGGAGATTGCAAACATCCGGGTTCGTAAGTAGCGTTATCCGACGCATTTTGTTATCCGACGTATTTTTTTTCGCTGTATTATGATATCCAGCGCAGATTGTTACTTTACACAAAACAACAGGCTAAAAAGCATAAGACCCTTCCAAAAAAGGGAATCAATGTCATCTGTTTTCCCGCAGGTACTTAATGGCGGCAAGTCCGGCCTTTGCGCCTTCGCCCACCGCCACAGACACCTGGAGAATTCCGCCGGTACAATCCCCCGCGACATAGAGCCCTGGCACCGTAGACATCAGGTTCTCGTCAAAAACAAGTTTGCCCCGGTCAAAGGCAGCTCCGGCCTTCAGGGCCAGATCCGTAGCATTGGCGCTTCCCAAGGCCACAAACAGCCCGTCGAAATTGCCTTCGGAATCGTCATCAAACAGGACTCCCTTAAAAGAGCCCTCCCCCACCAGGCCTTTCAATTTCCGGGTTTCAATCCTGATGGTTTCAGGGAATTCCGCAGTCAGCGGTTCGCCGTTGGTAAGCAAGGTCACGCCGGAGGCCACCTGCAAAAGTTCGCAAGCCTCGTGCAGCGCATACTCGCCGGACCCAAGCACCGCCACATTCTTTTGACGGTAGAAAAAGGCATCGCAAACAGCGCAATAACTCACGCCATGTCCTTCCAGTTCGGCCATGCCAGCCAGAGGCTGCTTTTTGCGGGCGGAGCCCGTGGCCATGATGCAAGTCTTCCCGCGATACACCCCCTTGAGCCCCGAGGCCACAAATTCCGAGCCGTCGAACATCAAGTCTGTGATTTCATCCTCGTCGATTTTTGCTCCCAGGGCCAGTGCCTGTTTTTTTCCAGTCTCCACAAGTTCGGGGCCAGACAAGGGCCGTTCAAGGCCGTAGTAATTTTCAATCAAATGGGCCTTCTGAAGGGCTCCGCTATCCTTGCCCACCAGTTGAACGTCCAGATTTGAACGTAAACCGTACAATGCAGCCGACACACCTGCCGGTCCATAACCTAAAATCAACATATCTGACATATCTTACCTCACCACAAAGATATGAATTATTTATCTTAGCGGTAAAGGGATGCGAGCAAGATAAAGGAAGATGTTCAATGGATCGTTACAAACCGAGAGACATGTTTGTGGAAGCGGGCTACGGCCCCAATTTTGCCAACCAACTTATACAAAACGCATACAGCAAGTTGTTCGAAGGTGACCCCATAGACGAAAGAGTTTGTTTCGAAGCTTCCGACGACATGTCCTACATCGTAGATATCGGCCACGACGACATCCGATCCGAGGGCATGAGTTACGGCATGTACATCTGCGCCCTTACCGACCACGAAAAACAGTTCGACAAGCTCTGGAATTTTACAAAGCGCTATCTGCGCAATAACAGCGGACCTCACGAAGGGCACTTCTCCTGGCAGTTGTCCACCACCGATTTTTCCATGATAGACCCGGGTTCCGCCCCCGATAGCGAAGAATACATCGCCATGGCGCTGCTCCTTGCCGCAGACCGGTTCAACCGTCCCGATTTAAAACAAGAGGCCGTGGACCTGATCAACCTGATGCGTCACAAGCCTCAAAGCGGCGAAGTTCGATCCATCATCGATCCGGAGCGGCTCATGATCCGTTTTTCTCCGGTAACGGGCAACGACTTTACGGACCCCAGTTACCATACCATCGCATTCTACCGGGCATTCGCCGAGGCTACGGGCGACAACTCCTGGCTGGACGTCGCCGAAAAGAGCATCGAGTACATCCAGAAGGCCGCCCATTACGAAACAGGTCTTTGTTCTGAATACTCCGAATTCGACGGCACTCCCAGGGCAACCCCGTGGTACCCCGAAAGCAACTGCTTCAGCGGCGACGCCTGGCGCGTGGCCTTGAACTTGAGCCTGGACTATACCCTGTTCCGCGGAAGCAAGTACGAAAAGGACATTTGCGAAAGAATGCTGTTCTTCTTCGAAAGCCGCAGGCCCTATCTGGCAGACTACGCCGTAGACGGTGGGGATTTCCCACGTCAAGGCAGGGCAGCCACACCGGGCCTCATCGCCATGAACGCGGCGGCAACCCAGGTCCTTGATTCCGAGGACTCCCTGATCAAGCCTTTCGTAAAGAACCTGGCGGCGCTCTCTGTTCCCTGCCGCTTTTGGCGCTATTACGACGGTATGCTGTACATGATAGGCCTGCTTGCGACCGCAGGCAAAATTCACTTTTAAATTTCACTTTTAAAATTCATTTTTTAAAGAGGGACAATATGAACAAGACGAAATGGGTGAGCGCAGCCATTACCGGATGCCTTTTGGCAATTTCAACACTGACCGGCTGCGAAGACGTTCGTACCGAAACATATCCCAACGGCAAAATCCGTTCCGAGACTACCTACGTAGACGATAAGAAGCAGGGTCCGGAAAAGGAATACTACGAAAACGGCAACTTGAAGCGTGAGGCCATGTACGAAAACGACCGTCGCCAGGGTGTTTCCAGGGAATACTTCGAAGACGGCACCTTGCAGGCCGAGTACAACTACGCCGACGGCTATATCGAGGGCCTGGTCACCCGTTACCATAAAAACGGAAAACTAGCGTCCAAGGCCAACTACAGGCAGAACAAGCAAATTGAGTTCGGCGAGTATTTCGGTGAAGACGGCGAGCCCGCCACCAGCGGCAGTTACAAGGATCCCCGCGACGGCTACTCCTACGAATGGATTCGCATTGGCACCCAACTGTGGACCGCGGAGAACATGAACTACGCCACCGCAAGCGGGGCCCTTTGCGCCCAATGCAACCACTGGGGGCGTCTCTACGATTTCGAGAACGCACAAAAGGCCTGCCTCGAAGGTTTTCACATGCCTTCCAAGGAAGAATGGCAGGTGCTGTTGACTTTCGCAAGTGCAAACAACAAGCCCGGAGTCGCCTTGAAGGCCGGCTACGGCTGGGATCCCCTGAAAGGCACCGCCATCTACGGCAACGGCAAGGATGAATACGGCTTTGGAGCAAAGGCCGGTGGAGGCCACTTTTCCACAAGCGATGTTCCTCTGAAAGAACGCAAATTCGAGGGTGCCGGACAAAAGGCCTACTTCTGGGTGAGCAACGGTGAAGTCCTTACGTTCTACCACGACAAGGACATCGCCAAGTTCGAAAAATTCAAGCCCGAGCACGCGGCAAGTCTCCGCTGTCTCAAGGACTAGCAAACAGTCATCCCGGCCTAAGCCTGCCCCGGCCTCCTCGCCGGGATCCTTCCTCGCACTGTCATCCCGGCCTCCGCGCCGGGATCCCTACTCGCACTGTCATCCACTACGTGGACAAGTCTTTCTAAGCGCTAAAGCGCTAAGAAATGCTT
>JABUUR010000040.1 GCA_021443065.1 Fibrobacter sp. | reverse complement strand
GTACAGTTCAGGCAGTCCTTCGGTACGGAGTTCTACAGCCTGGAAGGCCTCATGGGCGAGGATGCCGGGATGGGCACCGCCATTTCCCTGGACTCCATGATGGCCCTCCACGATACGGTGTGGCTCTACCCTTACCCGCTGTCCTCCAGCGCGCCGAGGTTTAGCGAGGTCTATCCCGAACGTCTCGGGATTTGCCCCACCATGAAAATTTCTGCAATGCTCCTGGACTGGGCCGGTGAATCTTACGCCGATTCCATCGATATTGACTTCGGCGGAATTTACAATGGAAACGCCTACACTTCGGTAATCCAAGGCACTGAGGAATACAAGACCTGCGGCGGCCATGTGCTGGGAATGGTGGAAGAGTTCCTGGGCAAGGACGGCCTTCCTGTCCGGGTGGACTCCACCCTGTTCCCCTGGAACCAGTGCTCCGCCGGCCGCGAGGTGGACAAGTGGTTTGTTCCCGAGGTCATCGCCACGGGTCCCGACGGAAAGGAATATACAAACGCCACCTGCAGGGACATCGACCTGAAGCTGGATGCGGAGGGTTTCTGGCTTGCGGACGTGACGGAATCCCCCAACGGCTGTAACGACCCCGACAATCCGGGATTCTACCCGCTGGACGATTTTGAATACCTGGATTCCGCGAAGCAGGTCAAAAATCCGAAGTTCGACTGGAACGTCAGCGGTTGCAGGCACAACTACAGCTTCTCCATGAAAATTTCCGCGCAGTTCAAGTACATCAAGGGGCAGTATTTCGAGTTCCGCGGCGACGACGACGTCTGGGTATTCATCAACAACCGCCTGGTGGTGGACATCGGCGGCTGCCATAGCCCCGTGGAAGGCGCCGTGGACCTGGACACCCTGGGCCTTGAGGAAGGTGTGGAATACCCGTTCCATATATTCTTCTCGGAACGTAACGCCACGGGCTCCAACTTCAAGATGCGCACCTCCATCAACTTGCAGACCCAGAAGACGTACTACTCCGAGGAAGTGCCCGCAAGTGACGGCATTATTTCGTACAACCTAATGCAACTTCTGGTGGACGAATCCCTGAGTTGCGACGTGAGCAGCGTTTCCAAGGTAGAAAAGAAGGCGGCCCAGTCTGTGTTTACGCTGGTGGGCGGGAACTTCCCCAAGGATGGTGTTTCTCTGGACCCAGGCGTGAATTACGGCGGCATCACCATCAACGAGAATATGGCGGGCTTCTCCATAGACACAAGCGCCATCGTTCGCTCCCGTTCTTTACCCAGCGGCAACTATGTGCTGATTTGCTATCTGGCCTCGGACCAGACTCAGTACCAGATGATTCCCTTCGTGGTGCCGGAATATCCCAAGCCGGACATCGCCTTCGTGGACGTGTTTAATCCCACGGACTCCTTGAAGATCCTGGACCCCACGGGCTTGAACCTGCGCGGCCAGCGTCTGGGGGATGACCCCAAGAACGATACCTTGCTGGCCCACGTGACGTACCCGGAAGGTGTACCCCTGAAGGTTGCAGTTTTGTATGTAGGCTCCGTATGTGCCGATTGCATCGTGCCCTTGAATTTTGTGACCAAGGACTCCTTGAGTTTTTTGGATGCCCATGGGCAGATTGTAAATTCCGTGACTACGGATTCCTCGGGATTCGCCTATTTCTATGTGGTGGGCGAAGCTGCCATGGAGAACGGCTCCTTCAAGATCAGCAGCGACTACGTAAGCAACGAAATCGAATGGAAGAACATCCATTTCAAGGAACCGCCGGTACCCTTCGTTTCTCACGCCAAGATGTTCGATGTCGATGGGAACGGCATTCCCGACAGCCTCGTGATTCCATTCAGCAAGCCTTTCGGCGAGAACGTGCCCGATTCCTTGTCCTGGAGTTTCGGCGAATCCATTTTCCACGACTATTTCGGAAAGAGTTCCATTGAACCGCTGGTGGTGAGCGATTCCCTTTTGATCATACGTGACGGGGGAGATTTGCTGAAGAGCGTGTTCACCGGCTCCACCGACGAAATCTACACGGGATCCATCAAGTATCATTACACCTATCAGGACGAGGATACCGGCGACTCGGTAAAACTGGGGATGAGTGCCTCTATCGAAGATCATGTGGGCCCTGTGATTCTCAGTGCAATCATTGAACCCAAGAACGAGGACATCAGCATGCTTACCGTGAACCTGAGCGAAGGTACGGTGGGCAAGATTACGGATGGCGCCAACGCCTTCGCCGTCTACAGGGATTCCGTGGATATTTCCGATTCATTGGTTTTCAATTCTGTCATAGCAAACTCAAAGGGCACTGTCTACACGATTTACTTTAGAAAAAGGGCCGACGGCACCCTGCCTGTGCTTGGAGATTCCATCAGGCTTGTCCCCGGTGAATTCAAGGACCTTAGCGGTAACGCCCCCCACTTCAATAACCCCAAGGTCCGTATAACGGGAAAGCAGCGCACCCAGGTGACGGTCCCGGGGATCGTAAAAATCGGCGACGACGATTCATGGGATTATAAAAAGGACATTGTGCCGGTTCTTGTACCGGCAAACAAGAACGTCAAGGAAATCGCAGAGGAACTGGGGCGGCCCGGGGCATTGCTGAATTTCAACCTCGGAGAACTTGCCACGGAAATCATGATGAACCTGCCTTCCGCCGCCGACAGGGATTCCGCGTTGGCCTCCATCAGGATCGACTACGAGAATTACTACTTCACCCATCTGGGCGGCTATGTGAACCATGTGAAGGGCACCGTCCGTTGTAATGATTCCGCGGTTTTCTACAATGCCAACGACCCGGAAAAATCCAACTGCTACGACAATCCTGGAAATGTATTTTTCCTGTGGAACGGTCTGAGCAATAAAAAGCGGATCGTGGGGACCGGTGTCTACATTGCAAAAGTCAAGGTGAAAATCCGCTCCGGCAGGAGTGTCGCAGGCGAAAGCAACGACACCTACAGGGTTGGAATCAAGCGAAAGAAATAGGATGGATGCCTAGTCCAGGGGGTACTTGTCCTTGGCGGCTTCCAACTCGGCGGTCTTTACTTCGTACTGGGTGTAAAGATCGTCGATTTTCTTCTTGTTGTCGTCCATGTCCTTGGCGGCGGCGGTGATTGCCGCACCGTCTCCGGATTCCGAGGCGGCTACAAGTTTGCCTTCCAGTTGGCTGGAGCGGTCTTCGGCCTTGGCGATTTCCTCTTCGATTTTTGCGATGGCCTTTTCCAGGGGCTTTATCACCTTGGAACGTTCTGCAATGTAGTCGGCGCGGGCCTTGCGGTCCATTTTTGCGGAGGGGGCGTTCTGCGTGGAGTACCCATTGCTTGCAGAGCCCATTGGGGTGGCGGCATCCTTGGTGACGTCTATGTTTGAAAGTTTTGCGTTTTCCGAGTCCATTCCGCCGGGTTTCTTTTCGGCGGCCCAGCCCACCTTTTCCAGGAAGTCCTTGTAGGTGCCTTCGAATATCCGGCACTTGCCTCCGTCGAAAACCACCAGGCGGTTGGCAAAGGCGTGGAGCAGTTCTTCGTCGTGGGTCACCACCATGGCGGTGCCTTCGTAGTCTTCCAACGCATCGATGAGGCTCTCGATGGATTCCATGTCCAGATGGTTTGTGGGTTCGTCCAACAATAGCATGTTGCACTGGCTTGCAAGAATCTTGCCCAACAGCACGCGGCTCCGTTCTCCACCGGACAGGACCTTGATCTTTTTCAGTGCGTTGTCGCCGCTGAACATCATGAGGCCTGCAAGCCCACGGGCGCGGCTCTTTTGGGACACCTCCGCGATGGCGCTGGCGATTTCTTCTTCGACGTTGTTTTCCAGATTTAGGCGGTTGATATTGGTCTGGCCGAAGTAATTGATTTGCAGATTGGGGTTGTGGCAGATTTCGCCCGTGGTTGGGGAAAGCTCCTTGGCGATCAGGTTCAGCAGAGTTGTTTTACCGCGGCCGTTGGGGCCGATGATTGCGATGCGGTCGCCCTTGAAAACCTCGAATTCCAGGTCGCTGAAAAGTTCAGGGCCGTCTCCGTATTTAAATGCCAAATTGTGAACCTGGAGCATTCTCTTGCCGGGGAAGGGGGCTTCTGTAAAACTGAATTCCAGGTTGCGTTCGTGGCTGAGGCGTGTGCCTGTGGCCAACTTTTCGGCAGCCTTGATCTTGGACTGCACCATGGCTGCCTTGGCGGCCTTGTAACGGAATCGCTCGATGACCTGTTCCAGCTGGGCCTTTTTCTTGGCTTCGTTTTCCTGGGTGCGCATGGCCACTTCTTCTTCTTCGGCAATGGTTTCCCGGAGTTTTTCTACGGTGCCCTTGACCTTGCGGATTTTATGACGGTGGATTCCCACCGTGTGGGTGCAGACCTCATCCATGAAATGATGGTCATGGGTAATGAGAAGTACTTCCCCTTTCCAGTTGCGAAGGAAACGGCTGAGCCAACGCATGGACACGATGTCCAGGTAGTTGGTGGGTTCGTCCAGCAAAAGCATGTCGGGTTCTGCGGCCAGCACCTTTGCCAAGTTCAGGCGGATCTGGAATCCGCCGGAAAGGAGCATGGGATCCTTGTGCATGGATTCTTCGTCAAACCCCAGGCCGAAAAGGATTGCCTCCACCTTGTGTTCTTCGAGCCAGCCGTCTTCATTTGGCTTCAGTACGCTGCAGGCTTCTTCGTGGACTGTGGCGTGGGTAAAGTTGATGTGCTGCTGCAGATAGCCTATGGTGTATTTTTTCGGGATGTCGATGACTCCACCGTCCAGGCATTCCTGTCCAAGAATCATCTTGAACAGTGTGGACTTGCCACAGCCGTTGCGACCTACGAGCCCTACGCGCTCGTGCGCCCCTACCATAAAGCTAGCCTGGTCCAGAAGGACCTGCATGCCGAAAGACTTTGAAACATTCTGTACTTGAATCACGGGGGCAAATTTAGCAAAAGGCGAGAGTCGCGGCTGCCGTGCTTGCACGGGCAGCCATGACCGAGCCGCCCCTAAATGCGCCCAAGGGGCGCCAATTTAGCAAACGAGGTGCGGCTTCCGTGCTTGCACGGGCAGCCATGACCGAGCCGCCCCTAAATGCGCCCAGGGGGCGCCAA
>JABUUR010000234.1 GCA_021443065.1 Fibrobacter sp. | reverse complement strand
ACGATGGCATCGTGGATGGTGGTGAACACGCTGCGCAGTTCCGTTTCGTCTTCTTCAAGGAGTGTCACGCGGAAACCCTTGAGGTCGGTGCAGAAACTGGTGCTGGGTACCACGCAAATGCCCTTGGCTCCCAGCAGGTAGTACACGAAGCGGTAGTCCAGGTTGTCGGTCTTGGAGCACCATTCCTCCACCTTGGCCTTGATCTGGGGATTGTCGATCTTCAGGCTCTGGTGCTTGTTCAAAACGCCTTCACGGAAAATGATGGTGTTGTAGAACGCACCGTAGGTGGGGTTGAAATACAGTTCCGGAATGTCGGAAAGGATTTCGTTGATGATGGCGCTGCGGCGTCCGATTTTTTCGTTCAGGGCCTTGCGGTGTTCCATGAAACGGGGGTCGCCCAGCACCAGGGGAATGGTCATCTGGGGGAGCGTTGTGGAGCAGACTTCCACCATCTTGGCGTTGTCCAGGGCGCGGCAGAAGGCGTCGAACTGCTCGTCCTTGTCGCGGTTGTAGTATTCAGCCCAGCCGCAACGTGCACCGGGCCAGGGGTATTCCTTGGAGATTCCCTTCAGGGCGATTGCCGGAACGTCGCCGATGTATTCGGCCAGGGCGTAGGCGTGGGCTCCGTTGTAGGTGATCTTGTTGTAGATTTCGTCGCAGATGATGAACAGGTTGTAACGCTTGGCGATGTCCACGATCTTCTTCAGGATGTCCAGAGGGTACACCATGCCGGTAGGATTGTCCGGGTTGAGAATCAATATGCCTGCGATGGTGGGATTGTACTTCACCTTGTTTTCCAGCTCTTCAAGGTCCGGGTACCAATGGTTTTCGGGCTTCAGGCTGTAGGTGATGGCCGGCGCATGGGCGTGGGCCGCTTCTGCGGAACTGTGGGTGCTGTATGCGGGGGAAGGCCCGATAATGCGAGTGGTCATGGACAGCAGGCTGTACAGGGTGGCGATGGCGTCTCCCAGGCCGTTAAAGAACAGAATGTCGTCTACGGTAATCTGTGCACCGCCCAGCTTGTTGGTTTCCTTCACCAGGAACTCGCGGGTTTCCAGCATGCCTTTGGACGGGCAATAACCGTAGGAGCGGTTGGTCTTGGAAAGGTCCACCACAATGTCCTTGATCCATGCCGGGACTTCGCATTTCTTTTCAATGGGGTCGCCGATGTTTTCCCAGTGGATGTTCGGCATGCCCAGCGTTTTCAGAAGGTTCGCCTTTTTCACTATCTCGCGAATTTCGTAAGACAGTTCCTTGGCACCATCGGTAAGCAAACGCTTTCTCATTTTATACTCCTTGGAGTTAAATACTAATCAATTCTTATGAGAGCAATAATAGTATATTATTGTACGGTTTAGTACAAGGTATAGAGTTGTTGGGGCTAAAAATGGCTTTGGAATGAATTTGTCTTATATTTCGCATGTCCAAGGTTTTATTTTGCAATTGTATTCTTCTTGTGTAATATAGTCGTTTAGATGCTGCTGTTTTACCCTTGGAAAGTCCTGAATATAAGAAAATTCGTGAAATGGGTTTCTGATGTTGATTGCCTTTTTTCAATTTACTACCTTTACCCTATGGCTTCAGAAACTTTATACGACCCTATCCGCAAGAAAGATGTTCCTGCCACTCCCGAGGAACAGGTCCGTCAGGCGACGGTGCGCTATTTGCTGGAGCAGGTGAAGGTTCCGGAACATCTGATTGCGGTAGAGTTCGCACTTTCTGCCATAGACCCCAGGAACGTCGATCGCGTAGACATTTTGGTCCATAATTTTCGTGGGGGAGCTTCCATCGACAAACCCTGGCTTTTGGTGGAATGCAAGGCTCCTGGGGAATACAAGTGGCCAGTACTGCAACAACAGCTGAACAAGTACCTGCAGGTTCTTACGCCGAACTATGTCATGCTTTCCTTGGGTGATGCTGTTCGCTATTTTAAACTGGATCCTGCTACAAAAAAATTCGAAAAAATTGACGATTTGCCGCGGTACTGATCTGTTGGACCCTATCGTGCCAAAGGCACTCCAGGGTGACAGCCCGGTTTAGCGTCAGAAGGACTGCAAAATTCGTCTGTACTCGATTCAAAATCCACGGACAGTTGCATTTGAACCGTTATATGGTGTGTCGGGTTTATTGAAAACTATTGCACCACGGAGGTGACGGTGCCGTCTTTAAAGCGGGTGGTCAATGTGTCACCGCTTTTTACGTCACAAGCGTTGCGGATGAACTTGCCTTCGGCGTTCAATGTCAGGGAATAGCCCTTGGCAAGGATGGTCGCAGGGTCCACTGCCTTGACTTTCGTTTCGGATAAATTAAAGTTTGATTTTGCAAGGTCCAGGATTTTTCGAGAACCCTGCCTAAGGCCTTCGATATTACGTTCCATGCGGGCCTTTTCGTCGCGAATAATGAATTGCAACGAACGTTTCATGTTGTTTCCGGAAAGGGCCAATTTCATTTTCTCGTCTTGTATCCGCCTGGAAACTTTTTGCTGAAGGCTTGCCCCATAGCTTGTCAAAAACTGGTTTTCTTTAACCAGGGTGTCCTTGGCTCCGGAGGCGATGCCTTGGGCAAGATTTTGCATCTGGTTCCAGCTGTCGGCGACCCGGTCTACCAGGCGCTTGGCCGTGTCCGTCGGGGTGATGCAACTCATGTAGGCGACTTCGTCAAGGAGGCTCTTGTCGATTTCATGCCCAATGCCGGTAAACACCGGTACTGGGAAGTTGGCGACTGCACGGCACAAGGCCTCGCTGTCAAAGAAGTTCAAGTCCGTCTTGGATCCGCCTCCGCGGACAATGCAGACCACATCGATGGAGTCTACCGCAGAGAGCTTTTCCAGTGCCGCAAGAACTGTGGATTCCGTTTCTGCCCCCTGCATTTTGGCGTAGACCGTCATGACCTTGAAAGCGAAGGGGGACTCCGAAAGCTTTGTTGTAAAATCCTTGAAGGCAGCTGTCCCCTGGCCGGTGATTAAGCCTATTCGCAGGGGGGCGGGGGCAAGTTCCAGGGACTTGTTCTTGTCGATGAGGCCCTCCACATGGAGCTTGCGTAAAATTTCCATGCGGGTCATGGCAAGTTCGCCTATGGTGTACACCGGGTCTATGTCCAGAATCTGTGCCTGCAATTTTCCGTAGGGCACGTACACTTCGGCCTTGATCAAAAAACTGACCTTCAGCTGGTCCTTGAGTTCGAAGGGCTTTCCGCAGGAGGCTATCTTTGCCTGGATGGCGGCGAAACGGCCTGCAAAACAGGAAAGGCTTATCACGGAAATGGGCTTTACGTTCCCCTCTTCAAAGTCTGCGATAGTCAAATAGACAATGTTTGGCTTGATGGAAAGTTGGGTAATGACCCCGCGAACCCATACGGCGGGAGTTTCTTCCACTTTTCGCTTAAGGGAAGTCATGTATTGGGTGACTGTATAGGATTTTATTTCACTTTCCACGGTGAGAATATAACTATTTTTTGTGTACTATGGCAAAAGTTGTCTCTGCAATGGAAGTTCGTCAAAATTTTGGCAACCTGTTGAACCAGGTCGCCTTGAAAGACGAAGAAATCGTTATTGAACGTGCCGGTAAGCCCTTGGCCCGCCTGGTAAGTGTTTCTGCACCTACTGCAGGCAAACTGGACTTTCGCGATATTGGAAAACTTCCCAACCAGATTTGGGATGTTTAATAATTATTCTTCCGTAGATTTTGCAATGACCAAGATGCTGAGGGTGTCCCGCATGGAGGGGTCTGCGATGCTTTCGGCAATCAGGCTTGCGGTTTCGCCCACAGCACCGTCCTTGACTATCAGGTAGTTTGCAGAAATCAACTGCTCAGTTCCAATGCTGCTGCAAGAAGAAACCTTGTAGTTGGCGTTGATGAAGTTCAAGTCGTCGCAGGGCACGTACCAGCGTACGCCGTAGCCCACGTCTTCCCAGCCCTTTTCCTTGTTCGCCTCCATGGAGAACATGGAATTCAGGCGGCTGAAACGAAGGGTGTCCCCTGGGCTTTGGGACATGACCTTTACGGTGCTCTCTGTTTCGTGGTTGTAGAATTCCATCTCTTCTACAGAACCGATCTGCTGCAGCAAGGTGTGGAGTTGCAATACATAGCGCATGGCGTCGGACACCTGGTCCAGGGGGCTGGAGTTCAAACGCAGGTAATGCAGGTAGTAGGGTCCTTCGGGCATGTCCTTTGTAACGGACAGGCCTCCGCCGTAAACGGAACTGACGGTGGCATGTACCTTCTGGTTCTTGTCCATGATCTCGATGGTGACGGGGCTAACCTGGTTGTCGTCGGAGTAGTTGGAAATCTTGTGCTCGACGCGGATGGAGTCGCCCTTCTTGAAATCACCCAGCCAAACGTACTGTTCTTGACGGAGGTTGTACTTGTAAATTGATTTTTCCGGATCGTCCTTGGGACGGGTGCTGACCAGGTATTCGCCAGGCATCTTGATGGAGTCCGGCTTTGCAAAGTATTCGCCCTGTTCCAACGCCCTGGCCTTGGAGTTGACTTCGAAGAAAGCGTAGGGGCCCGTCAAGTAGAAGAACGAAGAACCTTCGGTGGTCAAGTCCAGGGACCATTCCACAGAATCGTTTGGGACAAGCATGGTGTCAATGGAACTTTCGAAGGTGCCGAGAGTTTCCTTGCCTTCTTTCAACAGGATCTTGGTAATGTTCTTGCCTGTGGATGTCAAGTTCACGCTGTAACCTTCGCTGGCGGAAAATTCAACGGTGATGACATCCAGGGTGTCGTTGATTTCGATAACGCCTCGAATGGTGTCGGTCATCTTCATGGTTACGGATTTTTTATCACCGGTGTAGTTGTAGTAGGACGTGTCTACCACGGTCTTTAAACGCAAGGTGGATTCGTCCTGGAAATCGCCGGAAAGTTCAAGATAGTAGTGGCCGTCGTTGAAAACGATAAATTCGTTGGAGTCCCTGAAAACCTTGGAGGAGTCTTTCCCCAAATCGGGGGCGAAGTAATAGGCGTAAATGGAATCGCTACTGTTTGCCTTTTTGGGAATAGCCGTGACCGCCCTAAGGGAGTCGCCCTTTTCGCTCTTGATTCGAATCTGGGCGTTGTCCAGGTTGTTTGCGCGGGCGTAAACCCTGATGCGCGAACCCTTGGGGAAATTACCCAGATACATGGGGAGTG
>JABUUR010000201.1 GCA_021443065.1 Fibrobacter sp. | reverse complement strand
GTGTCCGAAATCAAGCTCCACAACCTGCTGAAGGCCAAGGAACTTTACCCTGCCGACGACAGCCTGATCAAGGCCTGCGGCATGGTTCCGGGATTTGCAAGCCCCATCGGCGCCCACGACACTCGCATCATCGTGGACGAAGCCCTGGCGGACGCCTGCGACCTTGTGATGGGTGCAAACGAAGAAGGCTTCCACCTGAAGCACTGCACCCCCAAGCGGGATTTCCCCGCATTCGAAGTGGCGGACATCGCCGAAGCCCAGGGCGGCTGCAAGTGCCCGAACTGTGGCGAAGAACTTTCCGAGACCCGCGGTATTGAACTGGGCAACATCTTTAAGCTGGGCACCAAGTTCAGCGAATCCATGGGTGCAAAGTACCTGACTGCAGAGAAGACCACCGCCCCCGCCATCATGGGCTGCTACGGCATCGGCATCGGCCGCCTCATGGCTTCCGTGGTGGAAAACAGCCACGACGACTTTGGCCCCATCTGGCCCAAGTCCATCGCACCGTTCATGGTGGAAATCGTTCCCATCGGCAAGGAACCGGAACTTGTTGAACTTGCTGAAAAGTTCGAGAAGGAACTGGAGGCCGAGGGGATCGATGTGCTGGTGGACGACCGCGACGAACGTCCCGGCGTAAAGTTCAAGGATGCGGACCTGTGGGGTTCCCCCGTTCGCATCGCCATCGGCAAGAAGGGCCTTGCAAACGGCGAGGTGGAATGGAAGTTCCGTAACGAAAAGGACTTCACCATGGTCAAGGTGGAAGACGTTGTAGCCAAGGCCAAGGCTTATTTTTGTTAAATTGCTCTTGAAGTGTCAAACCTTTTAAGGAATCGAAAAATGAACATTAAGAAATTTGCAATGGGTGCTGCTGCGCTAGCCCTGGTGGCCTGCGGAAATCAGTCTGCCGCCCCGAAGAAAGTTGCAATTGGTGCAAATACCACCGACGACGAAAAGTTTGCCTACATGTTGGGCGCTCAGTTCGGTGGCCAGAATTTTCAAGTCATTCCCCAGCAGGTGGGTGAAGGCCTTTACCTTGATGTGGTCGTCCAGGCAATTCGCGATAACGGCAAGGTGAACAGCGACACAGCCGCCAAGCTGCAGTTGTCCAATGAACAGTTGCAGACTGTCGGCATGGATTATTCCAATATCGCCCGCAAGCGCATGGAATCTACCCGCCCCGATAGTGCAACTGTCGCATCCTTTGACGGTGACCAGGCCAAGTACGGTGCCTATGTGGACTCTGTCAGCAAGACACTCAAGGTGGTCGAAGCCCCCCAGCCTACAGGCAATGCCGTTGTCGTCAACGACAGTTCCTCCAACATCGAAAAGTTCTCCTACCTGATTGGTTTGCAGTTCAGCAGCCAGTTTGTTGCCATCGGCAACCAGTACGGTTCCGCTCTCGACGAAGATTACTTTGTACTGGGAGTCAAGGAATCTGTGAAAAAAATTGGGGATTCAACCTTCGTCATGCAGTTGGGTAACGATTCTTTGACTGCTATCGGCCAGCGTTTCCAGCAGGCCATGCAAGAAAAGCGCGAAGCCGCAGTGAAGAAACAGCAAGAAGAACAGGCCAAGCTTGAGGCCGAAGTTGCCGCAATGAAGGGCGACACCCTGCTGAACGGCATGCCCAAGTTGATGAACTACAACGTGAAGGTTTCCGGCATCACCGTGAAGGGCGAAAACCTTACCGCATTTGCCGGCAAGCCTCTGTTCATGTTCTATTTCTCCGCCACTTGCGGCCACTGCGCCCATGCGGCACCCCAGATTCTCGAAATCGCAAAGGAATTTTCCAAGGATGGCTTGACCACAGTGGCCGTGGCCAGCGGTGGAAACAACAAGACCGGCATCCGCAAGTTCATGGACAACGCCAAGTGGGACGATACCATGAATGTGATGTGGGATGAATCCCGCCAGTTCGGCGAACTCTACAGCGATGGCTACGTTCCCAAGGTTTACCTGGTGAACCCCGACGGCTCCTACAAACTGTATGCCTCCTTTGAATCGGAAAAAGACTCCATGAAGGCTGAAATCGCAGAACTGCTCAAGGGCAAGAACGTGGAATGGAACCCCGAAGACCCCCGCGCAAAGGTCAGTGACGAAGCCAAGGCTTTTACCGATAGCGTAAAGAAGGCCTCCGCCGCCCCTGCGGCACCGGCCCCTGCCAAAAAGTAGTGATGGTTTTTAGGGCGCGCGTCTGTTGATGACGCGCCCTATTTGTATTTGCAAAAAATCTTGTCGAGTGTTGTATGAGTGCGATTCTTGCGGAATATGACGTAGTTGTCGTCGGTGGCGGCCATGCCGGCATCGAGGCGACTCACGCTGCCTGGAAACTTGGCGTAAGGACCGCCATGCTGACCATGGATATCGAATCCATTGGGCGTATGTCCTGCAACCCTGCGGTAGGAGGTGTTGCCAAGGGGCAGATTGTCCGGGATATCGACGCCCTGGGAGGCCTGATGGGCCTTTTGACGGACAAGGCCGGCATCCAGTTCCGTATGTTGAACATGAGCAAGGGACCTGCTGTGTGGGGACCTCGCGCCCAGTGCGACATGAAGTTCTATAGCGAGGTGGCGCGCGATACCATTTTGTCGCTGCCTGGGCTTACCGTGATTGAAGGGGAACTTGCTTCCTTTGAACGCATGGTGGACGGCCGCCTGGAATTGACTCTGCTTAACGGGAAACGTTACATAACAAGGTCCGTCGTGGTTACCAGCGGGACTTTTTTGGCCTCCAAGATGTTTACCGGTCTGGAAACAAGCGTTGGCGGGCGAGTGGGGGAACCTAGTTCCGACATGCTTTCGCAGTGCCTTGCCCGCGAAGGGGTGGGACTCCGTCGCTTGAAGACCGGTACCCCCAGCCGCTTGGACCCGGATTCCATTGATTTCAGCGAATGTGAAGTCCAGCGAGGTGACTGTGCGCCCTGGCCCATGAGCGACCGCCATTTGGCCAATACGGTTCCCGGTCGCAGTGCGGACTATTTCTGGGGTGACCCGCAGAATAAGTTTGTTCGTAATGATTGCGTCTGCTGGATTACCCGCACCAACGTCAAGACCCACGACATTTTGCGCAGCGGCTTCAAGGATAGCCCCATGTTCAGCGGGCGAATCCATGGCAAGGGGCCTCGTTACTGCCCAAGCATCGAAGACAAAATCAACCGTTTCGGCGACCGTGACGGCCACCAGCTGTTCCTTGAACCGGAACAGGCAGATATCGGTCGCGTTTATATCAACGGATTTAGCAGCAGCCTGCCCGCGGATATCCAGTTGGCTGCCATCCATACTATACCTGGCCTCACCCGTGCCCGCGTTTTGCAAATCGGCTATGCTGTAGAATACGATTCTGTTGACGCTACCCAGCTTTACCCCACCTTCGAATGCAAGAGTGTGCCGGGGCTGTACTTTGCTGGGCAAGTCTGCGGTACCAGCGGGTACGAGGAGGCCGCGGGCCAGGGCCTGATGGCAGGCATTAACGCCGCCTTGAAGGTGAAGGGCGAAGAACCTTTCATTCTGGGCCGATCTGAAAGCTATCTTGGCGTGATGGTGGACGACCTTGTGAATGTCTTGCTGGACGAGCCCTACCGCATGTTCACCAGCCGTGCGGAGTACCGCTTGTTCCTCCGAAGCGACAATGCGGAAGAACGCCTC
This sequence comes from Fibrobacter sp., assembly GCA_021443065.1. Taxonomy (GTDB): domain Bacteria; phylum Fibrobacterota; class Fibrobacteria; order Fibrobacterales; family Fibrobacteraceae; genus Fibrobacter. The sequence goes on along the minus strand of JABUUR010000201.1, from coordinate 1,504 downwards.
AAGGAAAAGGCCCATCGGATCGGCATGGTCAGCGACTTGGACTACGCCGACTGGAAACGCAGAAAGCAGCAGATGGAAAATGCAAAGTCCTTTTTGGCTGCCGAATCGGCCTCCCCTGAAGAGGCAAACAGGATTCTTGAGGCCGGGGGCCAGGCCTTGGCTACGGAACGCACCCGTTGGATGAATGTGCTGCGCCGTCCGGGAATCGACCCGGAACTGTTCTTCAAGATTGCCCTGCCTTCCGATTCCCTGCCGGAACTGCAACTTTCCCGAAGGGACCAGTGGTTCCTTTATGCCGAAGAAATCTATGCTGGATTCTTTGACCGCCAGGCCAGGGAAATCGACGACCAGAAGAAAATGGAATCTGTCAAACTCTCGCCGGACCTGGACTACATGCAGATTTCTGCGATCAGCATAGAAAGCCGCCAGCGCCTGAACGCGCAAAAACCCTTGACCCTGGGGCAGGCGAGCCGCATTCCCGGGATCCGCCCTGCGGATATCACGGTCTTGGCCCACTGGTTGGAGAATCGTACATAGACAGAACGCGAAGAATTTTCTATCTTTGGGCCGTCAAAATTCACAATTTTTCCAAAGAGGTATAATATGGCAGATGAAGTTAAAGAAGAAGTAAAGACTGAAGAAGTAAAGACTGAAGTTAAGCCTCAGGAAGCTAAGTCCGAAAAGAAAGCTCCCGCAAAGAAGGGTGGCAAGCGCCCAAACAACAAGCGCGGTATTAAGGGTGGCAAGGCTGCTCCTGCCGCAAAGAAGCCCGCTGTGTTCAGCGACTCTCTGGAAGATCGTTACCCGAATCTTGCTGCAAAGCTCAAGAAAAAGTTGGAAGATGACCTGAAGCAAAAGATCAAGGATGCCCAGAACGATCCCAACGTGAAGAAGGCTTCTGAAAAATTCGGCTCCAAGTAAAGGACAAGTAAACGGAAAATTGAACAGCCCCTTATTCCATGCGGTATAAGGGGCTTGTTGTATCTTTTCAAGAACTTCATGAGGTCGAACTTGAGAATCGTGCGTTCCTTTCTGGCCTTGGCATCTCATTTGTAAGGGACCGTTCAAGCCTACGGCAACCGACTCCATCGATGTCTTGGAACGCATCAAGGAGAAGTATGCCATGGACTCCTCCTTTTTTAAAGACGCAGTTGTCCTTCGAAAAGTCGCAAGTCCAGATTATAATGATGAAATTACCGTCATGTTCAAGGACGGTAGTATTAGCGACCATACATGGAGAAGTGTAAAGTCTGCGATGAACTACATCCAACAAGGTAATTACAAGGGTGCTGAGGTTATCGGATTTCCAAGCCGTAAAGTTTTTTTTGGTGCTTTAGCACCTGGAAAGACTTGTCCACGCAGTGGATGGCAGCGGAAGGATGTCACCCGGGTTTGACCCACGTTAACCTGTCAACCCAGGCTTGACCCGGGTTCTCTTGGGGGCTGCCATTCTGAAGCCCCATAGGGGCGAGACGGCTATATACAGAAGATCCCGGCTCCCCGG
>JABUUR010000233.1 GCA_021443065.1 Fibrobacter sp. | reverse complement strand
CGGTTCAAGCCCGGGATGACAGCGGAAGGGGAGATCCCGGTTCAAGCCCGGGATGACAGCGAAATGGGAGAACCCGGGTCAAGCCCGGGATGACAGCGGAAGGGGAAATTCCGGTTCAAGCCCGGGATGACAGTGTAAAACGTCGCTCTCTAACATGTCATCCCGTCCTAAGCCTGCCCCGGACTTGATCCGGGGAGCTGGGATCTAAAAAACGTTCCAAGGGAGGGGGCTATGCCCCCCTTGCATCAAATTCCTTGGTGTAAATCAGGTTCAAGGCCGACTTCGCACCGAAGGATTCCTTGTACTTGAACAACGAAAGATTCAGATATTCACCGCAGTTTTCTGTGGAGATACCCCAGGACATCTTGGTGAACTTGTCCTTGGCGGCCTCCCTCATGACGGCTATGTAAATCGCTGTAGATGGCAGGAATTGTGTGATTTCGTTGTTGGTCGCAACATACTGGGCGTGGAGTACGTTCGTTTCCTTGAATTCAAACATCATCATCCCTGCGACAAAGGAGTCTTTTAGCCAAAGGCTCCTGAATCGCATTTCGGCACCTATGCGGTTGTGCCTGAGGTCCAGAAGTTCTTCGAGGGTGTGTACCGGCTTTGTGTGGAATTTTTCCTTGGAAATGCAGAGATGCCTGTAAAAGACGGGCAATTCATCGTCTGTCAAGTCGCGAAGTTCCAGGCCGTAGGGAATGGACTTTCTGAAAACGGCGCGGCAAGTTTTTTCGCATTTGTCCAGAGGGTCTGTTATTTCGTCGAGATTGCAGTACGCACTTATCTCGGATTGCCTTCTGTAACCTTTGTGTTCCAGGGTGTATTCCAGCAGTGCGGTAGATTCCTGCGCGAACAGGCTTGAAGTGGGTCGGAACCTTATTTTCTTTGCAAATTTTTTCAAATGCTGTTCCGCAAAGTCCACGATGTTGGAGAGACGTTCCGCCGAGTAAAAGTGCCTTGAAATTATCGGGCCGCCAAATGTGGAGCCGGGGTGAGAAATCCATTCGCCGTCAGGGGTGATCACGCCCGGGAAAGCGGCGATGATGGAACCGCTGGATTCTATCATGAACGAGGCATCTTGAAAGCGGCCTTCCGGATGGTAGTTCAGGAATCTTCGGGTTTGTAAAAATGTCCCGTTCATGGACTCCTGTGTTACAAACCGGTCCCACCGCGTTTCCAGATTCTTGTCGTAAGGTAAAATCTCGAGCATGTCATAATATTAGCAAAGTTTAAAAGAACAAATGCCAAAAATGTTCATCATGTCGAAATTTACGGGGCCGCCATTTTTTATTTTGTATTAACGATGGGTCGTGCCGATAGAACCTTCGTTGCAATTGACTTGAAGTCTTTTTTTGCCTCCGTGGAATGTGTGCTGCGGGGGCTTGACCCCTTGACTACGAACCTGGTGGTGGCCGATGAAAGCCGCACCGAAAAGACCATCTGTCTTGCGGTGACCCCCAGCCTGAAGGCCTATGGAATCCCGGGCCGCGCCCGGCTTTTTGAGGTGAACCAGAAGGTGCGCGAAATAAAACAGAGGACTGGAAAAATCGTAGACTTTATCATTGCCCCGCCACAGATGGCAAGGTATGTGGAATTTTCCACCAAGGTTTACAATGTCTACCTGAAATACGTGAGCCACGACGATATTCATCCCTATTCCATTGACGAATGCTTTATCGATGTGACCCAGTATTTGTCTTTGTACAAGAAATCCGCCAGGGATCTTGCAAAGACCATGGTCCAAGATGTTTTTGAAACTACGGGCATTACCGCGACGGCGGGCATCGGCCCCAATCTGTACCTTTGCAAAATCGCCATGGACATTGTGGCAAAGCATGTGGAGCCCGACAAAGACGGCGTTCGCATCGCCCAGTTGGACGAAATGACCTATCGAAGAAAGTTGTGGAGCCATCGGCCCCTTACCAGTTTTTGGCAGGTGGGCAAGGGCATTGCGGATCGTCTGGAGACATGCCGCCTCAACGATGGCCGTGGAATCTTTACTATGGGGGACTTGGCCCGTGTAAGCCTCAAGCGCCCCGATGATCTGTACAGGATGTTTGGGGTCAATGCCGAAATCCTCATCGACCATGCCTGGGGATATGAACCCTGCACCATTGCAGAGATCAAGAAATACAAGCCCAAATCCAACAGCATCGGGAGCGGCCAGGTCTTGCAGTGCGCCTACGATTGGGCAAAGGCCCGCATCGTCGTTCGCGAAATGGTAGATTCCCTGGTAATCGACTTGATAGACAAGAACCTGGTGACCGACAGCGTCACGCTTCACCTGGGTTACGACCGCGAAAACATAGACAAGGGAATTTACCACGGGGACGTGGTGGTGGACTCTTACGGCAGGACAATCCCGAAGCCCGCCCACGGAACGGCAACCCTGGGCCGCTACACCAGTTCCCTTACGGTGATTGCAGATGCGGTAATGAAATTGTTCGACCGAATTACGGACCCTAGGCTGACCTTTAAGCGTCTGAACATTGTGGCAAACGACGTGCTGGATTCCAGTTACGACCAGCCGGATTTTTTCACGGATGTCCAAAAAGAGGAAAAAGAGAAAAAACGCCTTAAGGCGGAGATCCTCATAAAAAAACGCTTTGGCAAGAATGCCATAATCAAGGGAATGGATTTGCAGGAGGGCGCTACCACCGTAGAACGCAACGGACAGATTGGAGGTCACCGTGCCTAGTTTTAATTACGACGACATCATCGACCTGCCCTACCCTCGAAACGATTGGAACACCTTGATCAAGCATCCCAGAATGTCCATCGAGAACCGTGCGAAAATCTTTAGCCCCTTTGCAGCCCTTCGTGGCCACAGCGACGCCATCGAGGAGACTGCCGACAAGGTGTTGACCATCCGTCAGGACGAACTGATGGAAGATTCCCGCATTGAACTGAACGAAACCCTGGGCGAACTTGCGGAGCGCTTGCAGCGTGGGGAACATCCCGTGGTGAAGGTGACTTACTTTGTACAGGATCGTGTCTTGGCCGACGGTGTGGGCACATACGAAAATATGGAAGGCGCTGTCGTAAAGCTTGATGGGCTTGGCCAGACTATCCAGATTGTAGACAAGATAATATCCCTTGCCAACATTAAAAATATGTGGTTGAACTAAAAAATCACCCCATGGAATTGGTCACGTTCTTGGTGGCCAGCACCAGTTTGTTGGGGGTGGTGTTCAACTTGTAGAAAAAGAACATGCTGTAACTTACGTTTTTGGTGTCGTGGAATTCCGGCGTGGTGCGGCATAGAATCGTGGTGACATCGCGGTTTTTCAGTTTTTCCATTACCGATTCCAGTCGCAAAGCATGGGCGGTGCGTTCCCGGTCGTCTGCGACAACGTACTTGTTTACAAACCAGTTGATGACTCCGTCGTAGGAGAGGGAACGGATGGCCGCAGGGACCGCGTCCTTCAGGGATATGTTCTTGTAGACCAGGATGTTCTTTGCAGGAACGTCTACCTGGCAAATCAGGGAGAAACCCTTGCTTAAACCCTCGATAATCTGGTGTTCCAGCATCAGGTCCCTTGTTTTTTCCAGTTGCAAAATGCGGTCGTGGTCCAGCCGCTCTACAATGAGCAACGCCTTTGTGGGTTCTCCGTTCATGGTTTCGATGGCCTTGAATGTGGAACGAAGCCAGCGACCGTCGTTCATTTTGAATTCGGTATCTATGGACGTTTTTTTCTGGAGTTCCAGTCGGAGGTTGCTGATTCCGTTGACGCTGCTGACGATGTCCTGATATTCGGGGTCCACCGACTGTGTAAATGCCTTGGTCAATTGCGAGTAGGAATCGATTCCCTGCCCGAAATTTTCGTCGTGGGTGTTTTTAAGGACCCAGAAGGAGTCCCGTAAAAGGTCGATGGTAACGATGCAGTCGTAGGAGTTGGCCAGCGTCTTGAGGATAGCGTCCATTTCGCGCTTGTAGTTGATTTCGGCAATGCCCCGCTTGTACTCGGGATGCTTTGCGTAGAAAGCCTCCTTGTTCTTGTACATCTGGATTTCTGCCACGCGGGCTACATCTTCGATGCGTGCGGGATGTGCCATCCAGCAGAACCCCACGGCCGCCTGGGGCACCGTTTCCTGGTTCAGGGAACTTTCGATTTTTTTTGCTGCGAACAAGAATTCTTTTTCGTTGCAGCCGGACATGACCACAAAGAATTCATCGCCGCTAATGCGGTAGATGTACTCGCTGGGAAAATGCTCCAGCAACTTGCGTGCAAAGGACTGTAGAAACTCGTTCCCGGCTCCGTGACCCCGGGTGTCGTTGATCAACTTGAGACCGTTCAAGTCTGCAAAAATCAATCCGATGGATGCCTTTTTTTCGGCAAGGGTGAAGTTCTTGCAAAGAATCTGGTAGGAGTAATAATTGTTGAGCCCTGTCAGGCTGTCGAACTTGCAGTAGTGTTCCAGCTCCCGCTGGATTTCCATTTCGTGTATGTGGTCGCCGTGAATATCCCTTACGAAAAGCCATATTTCTTGATTTTCGTCGGAGTAGGATTCGGTCTTTATGATTTCAAGGGAAACCCAGCGGTATTCGTCCTTGATTTTACGGCGGTACTGCACCCTGAGGGAATCTTCGTCTTTCAGGTGATTCCTGATGGAACCCAGGGTAAGCCTGCTGAAGAAAACCTTTCGGTCGTTTTCGTGGACCAGGTTGGATTCCGAAAAAAGTTGAACCCAGTCCGAAAAAGAGGCGCCGGGGGGGATGTTCAGTGCGTCCAGTTCCTTTTCGGCGAACTTAACAATGACGAAGGTGTTATCGGTCAAGTTGACCTTGAGTGTCTTATAGAAGGTTTTCGCAATACCTGCAACGGCCTTTGAAATTTCTGAATACATCACCATGTTATAAATATAAATGTTTTTTCTTTGTATGTAATGCCAAAATTTCTAACTTTATGTTAACAAAGAAAGCTTATGCCCTCTATTCGAAACATTGCCATATTGGCCCACGTGGACGCCGGCAAGACCACTTTGTCGGAACGCATCCTTTTTGCCGCGGGCGAAGTACGCCGCCCCGGCAAGGTAGAGGAGGGCCTGGCCACCATGGATTACCTGCCCGAGGAAAAGGAGCGGGGCATAACGATTGAAAGCGGGGTGGCCCATTTCGAATGGAAAAACACCTGGTTCAATTTTATCGATACACCGGGCCATGT
>JABUUR010000038.1 GCA_021443065.1 Fibrobacter sp. | reverse complement strand
GAGGCCCAGAGCCAGCCTGAAAATATAGGTCAGTCCCAGGTTTACAGGGTAAATCACAGACACGAAAGAACATGCTCGATGCCCAAGTCACGCGATGGTTTACAAAGTGGTTTTCTACTTTATCCACAACAACCTAACATTAACTAAAAAAATATCCACAGATATTTTAATTAATTTCTTTCCAAAGCCCCTGTTTAGTTGATTTTATTTTTCTCCTTATCTAAATTGTTTCACGTGGAACATTTTTAGGTGGTATACAAAGGAATCCAATGACACCGTCAAAGGACACTGTTCAGAAAGAATTATTCACCAGTTTTTTGGCTCAGAACAATGTGACGCTTTCTAGCGAGGTGCTGGAAAAGCTTTATGCCTTTGCGGACCTGGTAGTGGAAACCAAGGAATTCGGCAATCTGATTTCACCAAAGGACTCCGAAAAGATTTTGACCAGGCACATCGCCGACTCCCTGATGCCTTATATATATATAGTCAATGCTACCAAAGATTCCGGCGCGGTGGCCGAATCGGCAGCAGGTTCCATGGTGGAAAAACTTGAAGATATGAAGGGCAAGCGTTGGGCAGATATGGGTGCCGGTGCAGGTTGCCCCAGTTTCCCCATGGCAATCGTTATGCCCGAAGTTCAATTTTACGCAGTGGAACCTCGCAACAAGCGGGTGCAGTTCATGAACTACGTCAAGGACCAACTGCACCTGGACAACATGACCGTTGTAGGCAAACGCTTTGAAACCTCCGGCCTTGCCTATCTGGATTTTGTAAGTTGCCGCGCCCTCTCCACATTCGAAAACGACTGGGAGCGTGCACAACCCGGACTTGCACGAGGTGGAAAGTTTGTCACCCTCAAGAGTTATAACAATATCGTTCACCTGGAAAACGACCCCCAAGTACACATATATAAATATGCACTTCCCCAGGAAGAACAAGAATACGCCTTAGTTACAAGAGGTAATGAATGAGTAAAGTGATCGCCATATGCAACCAGAAGGGCGGTGTGGGCAAGACTACCACCGCGGTCAACCTGGCTGCAAGTTTCGCCGCACTGGAAAAAAGGACGCTCCTGATTGACATGGACCCACAGGGGAATGCCTCCCAGGGTCTGGGTTACAACGAAATGCAGGAAATGGATATCCACGAAATCCTGAACCTCGCCGAAAATCCGGATAACGTCACCTACGAAAACCTCAAGGAAGCCATCCTGGATACAAAACTGGAATACCTGAAGGTGATTACCTCCGGCTCCGACCTTTCCGTCATGGAAATCGAACTGGTCAACGCCATGAGCCGCGAACGACGCCTGGAACGCGTAATGAATGTTCTGAAGCAGAACTTCGAATTCATTATCATCGACGCACCTCCCAGCCTGAACTTGTTAACATTGAACGTCCTCACGGCCGCCACAAGCGTTCTTATCCCCGTGCAGTGTGAATATTATGCGCTTCAGGGCATGACCGAACTTTTCAAGACGATTCGCGAAGTCCAAAAGAACCTGAACAGCAGCCTTAAAATCGAAGGCGCCCTGCTGACCATGTACGACTCCCGCCTCAGCCTCTGCAAGCAGGTGGCCGACGAAGTCCGTGAAAATCTTAGCGACACCGTGTTCCAGGCAATAATCCCCCGTAACGTGAAGTTGAGCGAGGCTCCTTCTCACGGCAAGCCCGCCATACTGTACGATGTACAGAGCAGCGGTGCACAGTCTTACATGAAACTGGCAGAAGAAATTTTAAACAAGGATAAATAGGTTTTATAATGGGTAAAAAATCCTTCGCACTTGGTCGCAGCCTTTCGGATATTCTCAAGGACCATTCTGTAGAACAGCCCACCAATGTTTCTCAAAACAATCAACAGTCCGTCGCTACAGGCAACGAGAATGCAGCCAGTTCCGGTGAAACTGTTGATAACTCTCAAAGAATTATAGAAATCGACGTAAACCTGGTGGACCCAAACCCCTTCCAGCCCCGCAAGTCCTTTAACGATGACGAACTGGTGGAACTGGCCGAGACCATCGAAAAGCACGGCCTGATCCAGCCTATCGCAGTCCGCAAGGTGGGCGACCGATACCAGATTATCAGCGGTGAACGACGTACCCGCGCCACAAAACTTGCGGGATTGTCCACCATCAAGGCCCAGGTCTACGAAAACCTGGACGACAAGATCATGGGCGAGTGGGCCCTCATCGAAAACATCCAGCGTGTAGACCTGAACCCTGTGGAAGTAGCACAATCTTATCAACAATTGATAGAACTTCATGGCTATACCCACGACGATCTTGCCAAGACTGTTGGCAAGTCCCGCTCCGCCATAACAAACGCACTTCGTCTCTTGAAGTTGCCCGCACAGGTCCTCGCCTGGATCAGCGAAGGCAAGATCAGCGGCGGTGCCGCCCGCGCCCTCTGTTCCGACAAAGTGGAAAACGCCGAGGAGCTGGCACAACGCATTATTTCCGAGGGCCTCAACGTACGCCAGATTGAAGCCATCATCCGCAACGACGAAGTAGGCGGTGAACCTGCAAATCAAGAATCGCAAACAGAAAATGCCGGCGAAAAACCCGCCGACAATTCCGGCGAAAATCCAGTTCAGCCTGCAAGGCGTGAACTCAGCGCCGACCTCAAGCAGTTCGAAAACCGAATGGAAACATTCTTCGGTACCAAGGTGCAGCTTAACCCCAGCGCATCCTCTGATTCCAAGGGCACCATCGTCATCAACTACTACAGCATGGACGACCTGACCCGAATCCAGGAACTGATGGAAAACAGGGGCTAACCGTGAAGGGAAAGTTCTACACCATCCAGATTATCCCGGAAGATTCCAACGGTATAAGAAAATACCGCATATCTACGAAGTGGTTACTGGTAGGCAAAATCCTGCTGGTTCTTTTGGTGGCAGGAATTGCCGTCGGAATCTATAACGCAGGAAGCGTCACCAAGAGGCTAGTCCATTACGAGAACATGCGGGTCAACAACGCCCAACTCATCAAGCAGAACAAGAACTACGAGGAACTGTTCAACCGTCTGGATTCCATCTGGGTTCTCGAAGGCAGAATCCAGAACATCCTCGGCACATTCGTCGAGAACGATTCCAACAAGATCAACAGTCTGATCGACAAGAACAAATTCGCCCATACGCCCTCGGAAAAAATCGAGGTCGACTACGAGGGCATCCATGGCTGGATTCCCCTGGACGAAAAAAAACGTCTGGAACGAATCCCAAACGTGTTGCCCGTGGTGGGCATTGTCAGCAAGAAGTATTCCGAGGATAATGAACATTTGGGCACCGATTTTTCTGCAAAAAGCGGAAACCCCATCTTTGCGTCGGGAAGCGGCGTAGTGCTTTCGGCAGGTCGCGACGGCGAACTGGGTAACACCATCGTCATCGACCACAAGAACGGCTACGTTTCCAGTTACTCCCACCTAAAGGAAATCCGCACAAAGAAAGGTCGAACAGTCAACAAGGGCGAGGTCATCGGCACCAACGGCGAAACCGGTAACGCCAGCGGCCCGCACCTCCACTATTCCATTACCAAGGACGGCAAGCCCCTGGACCCCGAATCCTTATTCAATTACTAGATTTATTTTAACCAAAGGAGAAATATGGCTACTAAAGAACAAGAAATCACTCAGATCGGTCACAGCGTTACCATCAAGGGCGATATAAGCGGCAAGAGCGACGTTCGTGTTGCGGGCAACATCAACGGAAGCGTCGCAATCGAGGGCGAACTGATTATCGAACGCCAGGGCTACGTGGAAGGCGAAATCAAGACCAATACCGCCGTAATCGCAGGCTCCGTCAAGGGCAATATCGATTGCTCCGAAAAACTGGTCCTCGAAAGCAATTCCCAGTTCGTGGGCAACATCAAGACTAAACTCCTGATCATCCAGGAAGGTGCCGTTTTCCAGGGCAATTGCCAGATGGGCTCCGTTCCTTCCCAGTCCCAGCCTGCCACCCCTAAGGAAGCAAAGAAGGTCGACCTCTAATTCACACACTTACTAATTATCTCTATTTATTTATATAAATGGTATTGATAATTGAAGGCGTGAATAGTTGATAAAAATATGGATTCGGAATTACATCTACATGGCAGTCAACCAGTTACGAATTTAACTCATGAATGTCTAAATGTTGAAAATTCCGTATCTATTCACTTTTTTCAACGTTGACAAATGTTGAAACCAAGTTTTCAATACCTTTTCACAAAAAAATCACACAAGGGTATTGAAAACTTTGATGGTTTTGTATTTAAAAACATGATAATAGTCACAAAACCGCTAATTTTGCAAAATATTACGCAATAGTTACATCTAATAACCTATATTGTAAACACTATATGGTTACCAAGTTCTTGAAAATAGGCCAGATTTCCGATTTGCATATCGGGGATGACGAGAATTTGGTGCAGGAGATCGATGTCCGCGCCAATTTCAAGAGGGCCTTGCAGTCCGAGTCGATGAAGGGAATCGACCTTTTGGTCCTTTCCGGTGATTTGGCGAACGAAGACGCGGAACCTGGCGCCTACAAGTTTATCGCAGATGTAATCAAGGAACTGAACGTCCCCTGCTGCGTAATCCCCGGAAACCACGACCGGATCGATGTGATGGAGCAGTACCTGGATCTTGAGGGCAAGGTCCACTGCGGCAAGTGCTACTACCGTTACGATATCGCCGGCAAGACGCTCCTGTTTTTGGACAGTGCCTGTGGCGATGTTTCACGGGAGCAGTTGGACTGGCTCAAGGCGGAGGCTGCAAAGGTAAAGGGCGAGTTCATCCTGTTCGTCCACCATCCGCCCTGCTTCTGCGGGCACCGCTTTATGGACCTTCGCTTTTTCATGAGGAACATGACGGAGGTGCAGAAGGTTCTGGCCGACATTCCGAACCTTACCCATGTTTTTACAGGACACTACCATAACCAGTTCGAGGTGTCGCTGGGTCGTCAAGTGGTTCATGTTGCACCTGCCTGCCAGATGCAGATTGACCCGAACACCCCCTATTTTAACCTTAAAAGTTCCGCGCCGGGCTGGCAGGTTATAAATTGGGGCGAAAATTTTGTAGATTCTAAAGTTTATTTCGGCTAACCCCTTGAAATTTGTTTAGTATCTAACTAAATTTGGTGAAAATTTGGCGGCTTAGCTCAGTTGGTAGAGCGTCGGAATCATAATCCGCAGGTCTGTG
>JABUUR010000101.1 GCA_021443065.1 Fibrobacter sp. | reverse complement strand
CGATACGACCGAAACCATTGATACCGAGTTTGAGAGCCATTATTGGATCCTTTTTTTATAGTGAAATGTTTGCACCCCTACAACAGGTAGCGCTCAACTGACACCAAATTTATTAAAATTGCAGACATTGAGTAGGTCTTTCAATAAATTTTTTTGCAGTTTTTTGATTATGAGTCACTTTAATCACAAAATTTTCCGTTTCGTCCCTGTTTTTGGGCTGTTTTTTCTGGTATCCTGCGCCGGCAATGGCCAGCCCTTGACAGAAAACAACCCCAAGTCCGTGGAAAGTTCGCAGGCAAATGTTGCCGACGACTATTTCGGCGACTACGATTCCTCCCCCGCTGTTTCTGCAAATTCCGCAAAAAGCGCCAATTCCGACAAAAATGGCGTTGCTGCAGGCCGAACCGCCAAGGCCGGTTCTGTGAGTTCGGACTTTTTCGGATTCACCCCGCCCAGGGGTGGCGAAGGCTGGACGCTGATAAGCGGGCCTTCTGCAGGGGAAAAGGGCGTGCCCTACGAGTTCTATAATGCGGGCACCGGACGACGGGCCGTTCTTATGGAGGTGGAACTGCCCCAGGGCGAACCCATGCGGTTGATGGACCGTGCCCAGATGGAAATGCAGGCCTTTGAAAGCAGCGGCAAGAAGGCGACCCTTGCCGAGACTTACCCCGAAGAAGCCTTCGGGGCCACAGGCGCTTTCTTTGACGTGGCCGGCAAGCGCTATGACACGCCCTACGAAGCCGTAGGTCTTGTGACAGGCAACGGCAACCACGTTTATACATTGACGCTGTCTGCGACGGACAACGTGCCCGAGTCCGGGAAACTGAAGGAGGAATGGAAGGATTTCTTTGGCGGATTCGAGATGACGGAAGAGACCGCCGAAAGCGGTCCGGAACTTTCGGCCGAACGGGTCCAGAAGTTCGAGTCCCAGGCCCTTGGATACTCCTGGAGCGTCAAGGACACCCTTTGGCACTACTGGACAGGCATTAGCCGTCAGAACGACGACCCGGACCTGATCCTTTCCAACAAGGCCGAAGATATTTCCCTATTCGTTTACGGGGCGTACGTCTCCCCCGACGAGGTGAGCCAGAACGACTTGTTCAAGGTTCTTTTAACTCGGCTGGGGGTAGATTACAACAACCCCACCATGGACATTCGTCGGGTGAAGGTGGGTGGCCTTTACGCCCAGGAATTCACCCTGACCCATACCGTCAACAAGTTCGACTTCATTTACAAGGGCCGCTATTTTTACGAAAACGGTCGCGGGATCCTGGTCGTTACCTGGACGCAAGGCGTAAACCAGAAGAAGTACGGCAAGGTGATGGACCACGCCATCGAAGGTTTGACAGTGGGTCCAGCACCAGCCATGGAAACCTCCGCAGAGGCAGGCAAGAAGCAGGCAAAGTTCAACGCCGCCATCATGAGCCAGGTGGGACTGCTGCGCCTGCTTGAAAACCAGCCCCTGGTTGCCCTCAGTTACTTTGAACGTGCCAACAGAATGGACCCGGAGGAGCCCCTCTACCTTATCAACTGCGGCTTCATCTACCAGATGAAGGAACTTTACGGCCCCGGCATAAGCCACTTCGAAAGTCAAAGGGAACTGGTGCAGAAAAACGGAAAGTTGCTGTCCATCCTTGGTGAAATGTACGAAGCCCTGTTCGACTACGGCCACGCCCGCGAATGTGCCGAGGCGGCTCTGCGCTACACCCCCAACAATCCGGAATACGTGATCAACCTGAGCGACGCCCTTTGGGGCCTGGGACAGCGAAACCAGTCCCTGATCGTAGTACAGCGCCTTTACGACACCCAACCCAGCGCACGTCTGGGAATTTACCTTGCCAAGACCTACATGGGGCTTGACCAGTACGCCGAAGCCGTAGATGTACTCTATGGCGTTCGCGGACGTTTCGGCATGAGCGTAGACCTGGGCACCACCTTGATGGATGCCTTGATATTCCTGGGCAGGTTCGAGGAGGCCCGAGCCATAAGCGAAGAAACCTTGGCAAAGGACCGGAACGATTACAAAATCTGGACCACGCAGGGCAAGATCCTCTTTTACAGCCGCAACTACCGCGATGCAGAAAAGGCATTGACCAAGGCGCTTTCCATGAAGAGCGACAATGAAGATGCCAAGAGTTTCTTAAGCGCCACCAAGGCATTTCTGGGCAAGGCGGACAACCGCACATTGCAAAAGCCCATCGACCCTGTGGAGGCAAGGACATCGGACCTGAAGACGCTGTTGCGCCCCGAGGCAAAGGCAGAAGCCACCGAAGGCGATTTCCCTGCAGTCATCCATTACCGCAAGGAATCCCTGAAGGCCGACAAGGACGCCAGCTGGACACGCACCGAGGAAATGTTCATGGAAATCCTTGATGTCCGCGGGGCGGCCATCTACCGGGAATTCACCTTCGACTTTCTGCCGGGTTTTGACCGCATTTACATCAATGCGCTGGAAGTCTACGACAGCAGCATGAAGTTGAAGCAGAAGGTGAACTTGAACGGAGTCTACATTACCTACGCCACCGAGATTGGCGGTGGAAACGAAAGCCAGACCGCACATTTCCCCTTGCAGGAACTGGAACCCGGGGACTTCGTGTACATGCAGTACAGCCGCACCAACATAGAGAACAAGGGCATGATCCCCTTTACCAATTTCGTAAGTTCCAAGGACGTGCCCGTAGGCGAAGCCTCCTTCAGGATTTTTGCCGACAAGAACCGTTTTGTCACCGAAGAATACGGCCCCCTGGAAAAGCAGGAAATCAAGGGCGGCATCGAATGGAAAATCAACAACCCTGTGGTGATCCGCAAGGAACTTTACATGCCGGTGTACCGGGATTTCGGCGCAGGCCTTATGCTCACGGGCAAGCAGGAATGGAAGAACGTGGGTGAAGACTACCAGAACCTCATCAAGCACCAGTTCAAGCAGGCCGTTTCTGTACGTGAAAAGGCATTCGAGGTCCGCGGAAACAAGATCGCTGACGAGGCAGTCAAGGCCTTGATCCGCTTTGTGCGTCAGGACATACGCTACCGCGACGTACGTTTCGGCGGGCACAGCCTGATTCCCCAGACGGCAGAAGTGACCTTGAAGCAGCACCGGGGCGACTGCAAGGACATGGCCCTGCTCTTAAAGGAAATGCTTGCCACCATCGGGGTAAAAAGCTACCTCACCGCAATACACCTGACAGAGGAAGGTTTCGAGCAACTGCCCACCATACAGCAGTTCAACCACATGATCCTGTACATCCCAAAGCAGGACAAGATCAGCGAAATGTGGGTTGACGCAACCGACAAGACCGGCAACGACCGCCCCGTGCCCCTGGATATGGAAGGCAAGGTGGCCCTCGTCATAGACGACGACAATAGTTACGTGACGACCACCCCCATTCTCGAAGACAACCAGGAGCACCAGATTTCGGTGGACCACCGCCTGTTTATCGGAAACGAAGGGGAATGCGAGTTCCGCGATTCCGTATCCCTTACGGGCAAGTTCGGAAGCGTCATGCGCAACCGTTTCTTTGGAAAAGACATCAAGGACCAGGAAAAACTGATGGAAGAATTCCTGATGACTGGCATTCCCGACGTAAGCATCGGCAACCTGAAAATCGAGAACCTGGGCGAATTCAACAAGCCGTTGAACTTGATCGTGACATACGCCTCCAAGGCCTACTTTGGGCAGGGCGGTTCACAACTGAAGGGGCGGTTCCCCAACGTGTGGGAGCGGAGCCTCTTTAAGTTGCCCAAGGTGGCAAAGCGTCACCACCCCATTCGCATGCCTCACGAGACCCAGTTCCGCTACAGCCTGAGCGTAAAGGCCGCCGGTGGACGAAACGTGTCTGTGGCAGGCCCCAAGGCATTGAACCGGGAGCCGGACTATGTGAGTTTTGAAAAGGGATGCATCGAGGGCATCAATGCCCAGAACTGCATCAAGTGGACCACTTTCGCTCTGTATGCCGACCCCGGTGAATACGAAAAGATACGTGAGGAATGGACCTACCTGCTCAGCGAAACCAGCCCCATGATCGTGGTAGAGTAAAGGGCGCCTCTAAAAATTGAAGGATTACTTTTTCTTGATCCGGAATACGGGCTGGTCCTTGGAGTTCTTGGACTCCTCGAAATAGCCCATGGCGTGGATCAGCTTTGGCCAGGTGG
Source organism: Fibrobacter sp. (assembly GCA_021443065.1). Taxonomy (GTDB): domain Bacteria; phylum Fibrobacterota; class Fibrobacteria; order Fibrobacterales; family Fibrobacteraceae; genus Fibrobacter. The sequence continues at coordinate 1,100 of JABUUR010000101.1, read as the reverse complement.
AATAACCGAAATTCTTGGGGGAATGGGTGATTTGCCTGGAAACAAGTTGAGAAACCGTTGCGGCCAGGGCCCAGCCGTTGTCATCCTGACTTTCCTGGATGGCCTTGCGGATGGCGTTCATAAGGCGAGTATCGCCTCGAAGCATGCCCTTGTCGTAGCGGGTGACGGCACCGGAGGAGCCTTCCTGCTCGGCGGAATCCTTGAATTTGTCTGTAAACACGAAGAGGTTGCAGGCGTAGATAAATGCGGAGGGGGTTTTCTCTTCGCCAAACCCGATGACCATTTTACCCTTCGCCCGGAGTTTCATGGCCAAGGGAGTAAAATCGGAGTCGCTGCTGACGATTGCAAAAACGTCGATGTTTTCGGTATAGAGCATGTCCATCACGTCGATGGTCATGGCCAGGTCTGTCGCGTTCTTGCCCTTGGTGTAGGGGAACTGCTGAACCGGCTGGATGGCGAAAGGATGCAGCACTGTTTTCCAGGGGCTGCTCGTTTCCCAGTTGCCATAGGCCCGCCGAATACTTGTCTCGCCATACTTGGAGAGTTCTTCCATGATGCCGTCGATGGCCTCGGCGCTGGCATTGTCACAGTCAATAATCAGGGCAATTTTGTCTTCAGATTCCATGCGTAGAATATAGCATAAAACGAAGGGGTTTTCCAATGGATTTTCCAAAGGGTGTGCGACAGGACGTATTTCTTTTTCTAAATTTGCGCATTATGAGTATTGCAATTCCCCAACTGCCCAAGGGCACCCGTGATTTTTATCCTGAAGCTGAACGCATTCAGAACTATATTTTTGACACCTGGCGCAAGACCGCCGAACAGTTCGCCTACGAAGAATACGAAGGCCCCATGTTTGAACACCTGGAGCTGTACACCGGAAAGTCCGGCGAAGAAATCGTAAGCCAACTTTACAATTTCACAGACAAGGGCGACCGCGAAATCGCACTGCGCCCTGAAATGACCCCCACGCTTGCACGCCTGGTGATACAGAAAGCCCGTGAACTGAAAAAGCCCTTCAAGTGGTTTAGCATGCCCCGCCTTTTCCGCTACGAAAAGGCCCAGAAGGGCCGCCTCCGTGAGTTTTTCCAGTTGAACAT
>JABUUR010000451.1 GCA_021443065.1 Fibrobacter sp. | reverse complement strand
GGGACCAGCCACACTAAGGAACAAGTTCCTAAGTGTGTTGCAGCCGGGTCAAGCCCGGGTTGACGAAAAGAGAACCCAGATTGGCAGAATAGAAGTCCGGGTTGACAATGTGGGGGATGGATCCTGGCGTGGGTCGGGATGACATATTAGAGGAGAGCGGGTTGATTTCCAGGAACGTTTTTTTGTATTTTTACGAGTGACTCTTAACGAAATGTGGTTTTATTGATGCAACGCATTGTCTGTGTTATACTTTTTTTATGCGCGTTCGCCTTTGCGGGCGATATTTCCTTTGGCTCCCTGTCCAATTCCAAGGCCCAGGGGCCCGCAAACCGCAGTGGCATTGCCATGGCTCCCTCGTATGCCGAAGAGGCGGTCGATTCCTCCTATGTGCTTGGGCCCGGCGATTTTCTGGACATTATGCTGGAGCAGAGTTATCTGACGGTTCAGATTTATCCGGACGGTTCCGTGGCCATCGAAGAGTGCGGTACGGTGAATGTTGCCGGGAAGACACTCGCCGAGGCCAGGGAATTGATCCTGGACCTTGCCTCCAAGCGCTACAAGCGTGAACAGTGCTTTGTGCAGTTGGCCGCCCTCAAGAGGTTCCGCGTGAACGCCATGGGTGCCGTGGGACAGGTGGGCCAGCACCTGGTGGAGCCCCAGACACGCCTCAGCTACTTTATGCGCCAGGTGGGCGGCACCATCGCCCGGGCAAACACCGAAGACGTGCAGGTGATCCGCGGCAAGGATACGATCCACGTGAACTACACGGATATGTCCATCCAGGGGGATTTCAGCAACGACATCATGCTCCAGCAGGGCGACAAGGTCTTTGTGCCCTTCGTGACCATCGTGGATAACGTCACCTTGATTTTCCCCGACATAAGGACCAGCGTCGCCTACAAGGAAGGGCGCACCTTGCAGGAGTACTACGACATGGCCGGAGGCAACAGGCGATCCACCCCAGCGTACAAGGCCGCCTGCGTCCGTGAACCGGGCAAGGAACACCGCTGGGTTACCCTTACCGAAATGAAGCAGACCACCGTGGCCCCCAATACCGAGGTGGAGTTCTCCACCCAGGTGGATCTGGTGTACGTGGGCGGTGCGGTGAATGCGGTGGGCCGCTACCCTTACGACCCGGAGATGCACGCCATCGACTACATTTCTGCCGCCGGCATCAACCCCATGACGGGTTCCTGGGGGCAGGTCAAGGTGTGGCGCGGATCCAAGCCCGAGGCCCTGGACCTGAGCGTTACCACGGACCCGATCTTGCCGGGGGACTATATCGAAATTCCCAGGAGTCGCTATGAATCTTTCAAGGACTTCACCTTGTTCATGGCGTCCCTGTTGTCCATCATTTCCTCCGCCCTCGTCGTTTACATCAACTTTAAGTAGTTCTCTATGGAAAAGCAGGAATCTGCCGGATTTATCGAAATTTGCCTTCGGGTGATGAACAACAACTTGAGGCACTTCAAGTTGTGGCTCGCCATTTTGCTTTTGCCCACCATCGTGGCCTTCGTGATGGTCATGTGGGTGATCAAGCCCATGTATTCCGCCACGGCCACGGTGACCCCTCCCAAGTCCACATCCACGTCCTTGAGCGGGCTTTCGTCCATGCTGGGCGGTTCTGCGTCGGGCATCGGTTCCATGCTTGGGCTTACGGGAGGCGACGAAGACGAGAACGCGGTATGGACCATTCTCAACTCCTGGGAACTGCATAACGATGTGATTGAAAAATTCGACCTCAAGAGGCGGTATAAGTTCAAGGGCGATTTCCATTCGGACCTGCTGAAGGCTTTCCGCAAGAATTTCGGCGTTTCCATAAACAAGGAAATGATGTTCGAAATTTACGTGGAGGACGAGGACTACCGCCTTGCCGCAGAAATGGTATCCTTTATCCTTGCGAAGGCGGATTCTGCCTTTAACGCCTACAAGACAGCCCAGGCCCGCCAGTCCAGGATATACTTCCAGAGCCGTCTGGATTCCTGTGAACATGTGCTGGATTCCCTGCTGGACGATTTTGCCAGGTTCCAGGAAGAAAACAATTTCTACGATCCCGAGATACAGCTGGAATCTACCCTGAAGTACTTGAGCAGCCTCCAGGTCCGCCGCGAGGAGGTGGCCATGGAGATGGCTTACGAAAAGGCGGACCGCGGCGAAGGCAGCAAGCGTTTCGAGGAACTGAACAAGCGCTACAAGGGGGTCAATTCCGCCTTGAACGCCACCCTGAAAGGCAAGAACGACAACGTGGGCATGGTATCCTTGAAAAAATCCCCAAAACTCAGTGCGGAGTATCTCCGGCGCGATACCGAATTGCGGGTGCAGGAGGCCATGTACAAGCTTCTGCGCCAGCAGAGCGAGGAGATGCGCCTCGAGGAATCCAAGATGCTCACCAACCTGCACATTCTTGTACCCCCTTGGGAAAACGACAAGAAAGTCTATCCCCTTCGCGGCATAACCTTGGTGTTTGTGTTCTGCGTATCATTCCTGATTGCAACCCTCCTTTGCAACATCATCGGATACATCGAAACCGAAAAGACCCGCGGCACTCCCGTTGCCGGCGAATGGCTTACTTTCAAGGGCTTTTTCAGAAAGTCCAGGGACTAGTCCATGTTCACATGGGTGGCAGAATATCCGGTTACGACCGTAATGTTTCTGGTCGTCCTTTTTTGCCTCTTGCAGTCCTGGCTCTTGAAGAAGGATTTCTTTAGTCCGCCGACGGTCTATTGCTTTTCCCAGTGCATCACGCTGGGTATCGCCTACTTGCAGATCGACAAGACCATGACCGACTTCAAGCCGCTGACCTGGATGATTTGGATCGGCGCCTTGCTTGCCTTTACCACAGGTTCTTTTTTGGCACGGCTGGTGGCAAAGCAGAAGGGATGGCCCGACAGGGTGAGCGAACCCAGCCCGGAATATACGAAAAATTACCGGTGGAACCTGCATGTGGCCCTTTCCCTGATTCCATTCGCCATTTTCCTGTTCGGAGTCTACGGCATTGTTCAACATGTAGGCACCTTGTTGCTTTTGTCCGACAACCCGGCAAGGTTCATGACCAAGGAGGGGGGGATGGATCTGGGGTACACTCCTGTTTATTTGTCGGCGGCGCCTCTCTGCGTGCTCCTGTTTGGGGCGGCCTCTTTCAAGAGGTTCAATCCCGAAAGGGGGCTGAGGATTTTTTCCCGCTGCATGGTGGTGGTGTCCATTGTACTGAATATGTTTGCGTATCCAAACCGCGGAAACCTGTTCCTGAGCCTGGCTGTTATTATCATCATGTTTAATTACCTGCACAAGAGGGTTTCGGCGGCATGGATTATTTTTTGCCTTGCCCTCGCCTTGGCCGCCTTTATTGGACTTGGTAGCATCCGGAACCAGTACTCCGGAAATTCCGTGGAGAACATGGCAGCCTCGGCGGTGATGGAACTGCCCTACAAGTACGTGGCCAACAACTACTGGAACCTGGACTATGCGGTGAACCCCCCGGTGGACAGGGAGTACCACCCCCATACCTACGGCATCGACTTTTTCCACGGGATGTTCGAGTTCCTTGTGGCGGGCCCCAGCTTTAGAAGGAGCTTCCACTGGGACGGGCTTTTCAACGAGAGCATAGAAAAGATTCACGGGTTCAACACGGCCAGTTACCTTTGGGAGGTGTACAAGGACCTGTACATGCCCGGCGTGTTCATACTGCCTTTTTTGGTGGGCCTTGCCCTGTCTACGTTGCACCTGAAACTGTGCGGAGCCTTTACTCCCCGCCAGGTCATCTTTTATTCGATGTTCATCTACTTTATCGGGTGGTGGTTCTTCACTCCCGGCTACAAGCAGGGGATCTACTGGTTCTGGGTGTACATCATTTTCTTTATCACCACGGTCAGCGTGAAGGGCGTAAAAAAGGCGGAATCCTTACCAGCGGATGCGCCCGTTCCTGACAAAGTAGACGGCCAGTTGCAGGCTGAGCAGTAAGTCGCCGGTGAGCGTCAGGGCGGGAATCATCTTGCTGTCCAGGAGGCTTGCGCCTGCGAGGCACGCGACGATATTGACGAAGCCGCCAACGGAAATCATGATTCCGTAGGTCCAGGTCCGTTTTTCCTTGAGCATTACGGAGATCATTCCCATGCGGGTGGCCTGCAGTATCAGCGACACGGAAAGGATGCGCAGGCTGTAGCAACTTGTTTGCAGGACTTCGCTTGTCCAGGGGGCGGCGAAGAATATGATTCTGAGGGTGTATTCCGGGAACAGCCAGAAGGGGGCGCTTGCCACCCCGATGAACAGCGTGAAAATAATCTGGTCCCGAAGGTGCAGTACCTTGCTGTCGGTCTGGTGCAGGGTGATGAGGCTGCTGGAGATGAAATGGACCATGAGGCCCGAGGCAAGCATTATGGGCTTGTGGGCGAAGTTGTACGCCCCCAGGAAAAATTCGTCGGCAAAGCTTGCCACGGTGTAGAGGCCCACGGGGAGGTAGGCGAAACTGGCGAGGCTTGCCACGGCGTAGGGGAAGGCCGACTTGAACATCAGCTTGAAGAACTTGAGAGTGTGGTTTCCGAGGTGCAGCACCTTTTTGCTGAAGGCCTGTCGGACGCCGAAACCGAAAGCGGGAATTGCCGCCACCACCATGGCGCCTGCGATGGCAGGGATGGAGTCCAGTTTAAGATAGCAGAGGGCAAAGGTCATTATGGCGCTGTAGGAGACGGTGTGCAGCACCTTGGATATGAGAAGTTTTTTCCAGAAGTTTCCGCAGATGAAGAACCAGTCGAAGAAGGCGTGCTGGAACAAGAGCCCCAGGGCCAGGATGAGTTCGCCGTAGAACGCCGGGCTGTCCCTGCGGACGGTGCAGGCGAAAACCACCATGGCCACGGCGGACAGGGCGGTCATGGAAAGACGCAACTGGAGGATATTGGTGAAAAGCCGACCCTGGGTGGCTTTTTTGCCGAAAAACGCCAAAATCAGGGTGGCCATGCCGAAGTCGGCCAGTGCGCAGAAGATGGTGTAGTCGCTCTGGAGAATTCCGAAGTATCCGAATTTGACAATTCCCAGGTTATTTGCGATAATATTTTGGGCGAGAATGGATACTCCCTGAATGAGGATGTTCACCAGGGAAATGAAAACTCCGATCTTGATGTTTTTTAACGCTTGCAACGAGGCATAAAATAGATGATTCATCACAAAATGTCTTTGGGTTTTTGTATCTTTGGGTGCAAAATCGCGAGAGTGGCGGAATTGGCAGACGCGCCAGACTTAGGATCTGGTACCTCGGTG
>JABUUR010000202.1 GCA_021443065.1 Fibrobacter sp. | reverse complement strand
GCCATCCGCAAGACCGAGGACAAGGACAACTACACCAAGTTCTACAACCACATGATGAATGATTAGTTGTCGGTTATCGGTTATCAGTTATCGGTAATCATAAAAGGCGGGTCCACGGACTCGCCTTTTGCTTACCCCTAAAACAGACCTCTTCAAAGTAAAAAGGCTTCCGCTTTCGCGGAAGCCTTTCTCCCCCCACCGAACCAAACAAATGGGGGGAAGGAGTAGAGAGTTTCTTTGGTTAGGGCAAGGTGAACTGCTTCAGGAAGTTCCAGCCGGTTTCACCATCGCCATAGTCGTGGCTGTTTTTGCCCTTGTAGTCGGTGCAAAGCACAACCTTGGTACCATCCTTGCAGTTGGAGTATTCCTGGCAACCGTTGGAGTTCTTGGTGGGAGAGCCGGTGCATCCGTTGAAGTCCGCCCAGAAGCTGAAGTTCTTTTCGGCACCCAGGAAGTTCAGACCGTCGTTGAATCCGCTATCGCCACCGGCGTACTTACAGATGAAATCGGTGGTCCCGCGGAACATGATGATGGAAATGGGGCGGGTCTTCTTGCACTGAGTGCTGTTGTTGATGTTCAAGTCCATTGCTGCAGGTGCGACTGCTGCAAACACGTCGTTCATCATGCAGGCCACGTGGTTACTCATGCCGCCACCCATGGAGAAACCTGTTGCATAGATACGTTTGGTGTCAATGCAGAGATTCTGTTTGGCGTATTCAATCATCTTGTAGGAAAATGCCACGTCATCGTCATGGGAGCAGCAGGGGCCCACATTCCAACCGTTACCCATTGGGGACACTCCGCCGGTGCCGTCAGGGTAGAAGGAAATGACTCCTTCGGGGTCGGTCTTTGCCTTGTAGGTGGTGCCGTTGAGCTGGCCGTTGCCAGTGCCTCCGATGGGGTGGTAGTCGATAACCAGAGGTACCGGCTTGTCGCCCTTGTATGCATCGGGAACGTGCATGATGAAGGTGCGGTTTTTGCCATCCACATTGACGCTCAAGTTAAAGTCGCCAGACTGGTGTGTCTTGCCTGTGCAAGAGGTTACGGCGGGTTCTACGCTGGAACTGCTGGGGGGAGGGGTCACAGAAGAGCTGGAGGGAGGTGGCGTGATGCTGGAACTGGATTTAGGTGGAACTTCGCCTTCTTTTGCCATCACCACCACTACGCCGGTCTCGACTTCGGCCTTCATCACGTAATTGGTGTTCTGGTAGCCGTTCAGGGCAAACATCAAGGAGGCCAGGGGATCGCCAGCCTTCATCAATGCGCCACGATTGAGGATGTAGTTTTCGCTGGTGCTGTTGCTTGCTACCTTAAGAATCATGAGTTTCTGGTGGCCGAATTTCTTGAGGTCGATAGATGCATTCTTCGTGTCGAAAGTCTTTTGCATCTGGATCTTGCCAAGGGCGTCCATCAGGGAGACCTTGAAGGAGCCTCCGCTGGGGTTTGCGATGTTCAGGGTAAAGCCGTCTCTCTTGACAGAAAGTTGATTCTGGGCGAAATTGGCGATGCCCATGCCTTCGTCGTTACTGAGGGCGAACTTGCCTGCGGCATCAGATGTGGTTGTGATGCCCGCGTAGTTGAAAGAGTTGATGTTTACGCCTGCAAGGGGGGTGCCGCTCTTGTCCGTGACGGTACCATCGATTGTCCATGCAGAGGCCGCGACCGCGGCGGCAAGGATTCCGCCAAAAATCAGTTTGAAGTTCATTATTGCTCCTTTATTTTGTTTTTAGAAAGTCCTAAAACATTTCACCAATCACCGTGCTAAAATATAATTGAAGTGTGTAAATAATAGTTGTAAATTTTTGTTCAACAACACGCAATTTACACGAAAATATGGTAAATGTGTAAAAATAATTCTGATTTTGAGGAATGGCAAAACAAAAAAACGTGCAAGAACTAGCCTTGCACGTGATATTTTGGAATCGATTGCCCTTGATGTTTGACGCCTTAGCGTTTTTTCTTTTTTCCCGGCGGGGTGGGCATAAAGGGATTGCTTGCCTTTTCCTTGTCCTCGGTCTTGGTGGTCTGGATTTCCTGGCCCACAATGACCTGGTCGCCTACGCTTAAACCTTCAAGGATTTCTACGTTGATTCCGTCGTTGATGCCGATTTTTACGCGGCGGGGGGCGGCTTTTCCGTCTATGCTTACCCAGACGTTGTCACCTTTCAGTTTGGGTTTTGCCCCCTTTTTCTTTTTACCGCTAGGCCCGCCAAAACCGCCCGGACCTCCGGGAGGGGGGCCTCCTGCGCCCATGTCCGGCGGCGGGGGCGGCATATCGTCGCTGTCGGTGCCCGAAACTTGCTCGGGCCGAGGGGGGCGGGGCATGTTCCTGGGGTCTGCCATGGGGGTGCTTTCGTTGGGGGTGAATTTCAATGCCTTTACCGGGACGGTTATGGCATCCACCACTTCCTTGGTGATGATGGTACATGTGGCGGTCATGCCGGGGAGCAGTTTTTGGTCGGGATTGTCCGCAGAAATGACCACGGTGTAGGTCACCACGTTAGATGTTGTGGTGGGGTTGAGGCGGACCTCCTGAACCTTTCCTGTGAATTTGTCGTTCTGGAACGCGTCAACGGTGAATTCCACCTTCTGGTTCGCCTGGACCTGGCCCACGTCGGCTTCGTCTACGGCAGCCATCACCTTCATTTGGGAAAGGTCTTTGGCGATGACGAACAAGGTGGGGGTACTCATGGAGGCGGCCACCGTCTGGCCTACGTCAACGGCTCGTTCCAGCACGACGCCGTTGATTGGGCTTTTGATGGTGGCGTAACTCAGGTTTAAACGGGCTTGGGCCACTTCGTTTTTACGTTGGTCCATGCTGAATTTTGCAGCGTTCATGCTGTATTCGGCGGATTCCAGGTCCACGGCGCTGGCACTGTGGCTTTCGGCCAGTTTTTTTGTACGTTCGTAGGAGTTTTTCTTGTAATTGTAGTCGTTCTCGGCAGACTTGTAGGCGATTTCAGCCTGAGTCAGGGTGGCTTTTAACTTGGACTTGTCCAATTCGGCGATAATCTGGCCTTTTGTTACCTTGGAGTTGAAATCTACGTAGAGTTTGCTTATGTCGCCGGAAACCTGGGTGCCCACCTCCACCTGGTCTACGGGCTCCAGAGTACCCGTTGCAGAAATGGATGTAGAAATACTGCCGGTAGAAACGTATGCAACGTCTAGGGTTGCCTCCTTGGCGGCTCCGTCAGAAAACACAAAGGTTTTGACGCCGAAGGCAATGGCGCCAAGGACGGCGACAATAATCAGTAATTTCAGGACTTTTTTCATAATGACTGCCCAAAAATAGAAGGTTTTTCAATTTTACGATAATTATGATGAATAATGATGCCGCTTTGTTGCATCGTGTGCTAAAAAAACTAGATTTCCTGCCATGACTCGCATTGTGAAAGAAGACGACAGTCACGAAGTTCGTAGGGTGACATGGGTTGGCCTGGGCTGGAACGTACTGCTTTCCATAGGCAAGTTCCTGGCGGGCTTTTTTGGGGGGTCCCAGGCCTTGATCGCCGATGCCATCCACAGTGCGTCTGATTTTGCTACAGATATTGCCGTTATTGTAGGCTCCAAGTTCTGGAATTCGCCCCCCGATGCAGATCACCCCTATGGTCATCGCCGTTTCGAGACCTTGATTTCTGTAGGTATCGGGGTGGCTGTCTGTGCCGTAGGCGTGGGATTAGGTTACAGTGCCGTTCAAGGCATGCTTGCTGGCGCTGATGCGGCCTCACATCCGGAATGGATTGCGGCCATCATGGCCCTTGTGTCCATCCTGGTCAAGGAAGTTCTTTTTCGCTATACGGTGGACTTCGGCAAAAAAATCAGGAGCCAGGCCCTGGTGGCCAATGCGTGGCACCACCGCAGCGATGCTTTCAGCTCCATTCCCGTATTGATTGCGGTGGTTGTCGGTATTGTTTTCCCCAGCCTGTGGTTTGCGGACTCGGTGGGGGCCATTATCGTGGCTTGTTTCATTGTCCATTCCGGCTATGAAATCGCCTGGCCTGGCATTCATCAGGTCGCCGACAAGGGGGCCTCCGAAGATGTTGCAAAAAAACTTCGGTCGATTGCCGAAGATACTCCTGGTGTCATAAGCATTCACGGGTTCCGTACACGGTTTGTAGGCAGTGACCTTCATGTGGATTTGCATATTGTGGTGGCCGCCGACATGACGTTGCTTGCCGCCCACGATCTGTCCGAAGAAGTGGAACGTCGAATTCTTGAGTCCGGTGAAAATGTGGTAGATGCCATGGTCCATGTGGACCCTTACGACCCCGCCAAGGTTTCGGGGTAGGTTTTTGATGACGCAGGGGGATCCCGGGTCAAGCCCGGGATGACAACAGAAGTGCCCGGAGTGACAACGTGGGGTAAGATCCCGGGTCAAGCCCGGGATGACAGTGTAAAAAGCCCGGGATGACAGTGTAAAAAAGCCCGGGATGACAAGTGGGAGGAGGCCGTGAAAGGAGTATATTTCTGTCTATGATAATTGAAGAAACCTACAAGCTTGGCAACAAAGTTCGAATCCCGAAGGTCGCCCTTGGCACCTGGCAGACTCCCGACGATGCGGTTTCATCGGCGGTGGTTACCGCCATTGACGCTGGCTACAGGCATATCGATACTGCGGCCGCCTACGGTAATGAACGTGGGGTGGGCGAGGGCTTGAGGGTCGCCCTTCAAAAGACGGGTATCCATCGGGAAAGCGTTTTTATTACCAGCAAGATTCCCGCCGAAGTCAAGACCTACAAGGGCGCGGAACAGAGCATCCAGGAAAGCTTTGAACGTCTGGCGTCTCCCCACATCGACATGATGCTCATCCACTGGCCTAAGCCCTGGATAGAGATGAAAGACCCGAAAGCTTCCAACTACTTTGCGGAAAACAACGAGGTATGGCGGGCTATGGAAGAAGCCTACGAGGTTGGGAAAATCCGCTGCCTCGGGGTGTCAAACTTTAGCATTGATGACATCAAGAACATCCAGGACCATTGCCGCGTGCAGCCTGTGGTCAACCAGATTAGGGTACACATCGGCCACGTTCCCATGGAACTTATTGAGTTTTGCCACTCCAACGACATTCGGGTGGAAGCCTATTCCCCAAATGCCACGGGGCGTTTGGCGAATGTGGCTGCGGTTTGCGACATGGCGAAAAAATACGGCGTTTCCGTGCCCCGGCTTGCAAACCGTTTTTGCCTGCAGCTGGGCTTGATAACCTTGCCCAAGTCTACCCATGCAGAACGCATCCGCGAAAACGCCGCCTTGGACTTTGAAATC
>JABUUR010000030.1 GCA_021443065.1 Fibrobacter sp. | reverse complement strand
GTATGAACACAATTTTTTACAAAAAAGGGCTTGCATTTTAACATAGTTCATCCCGGCCTAAGCCTGCCCCGGACTTGGTCCGGGGAGCCGGAATCTACAAAAAAATCCTGAGGGCAAGTGTGGAACAATATGCAGCATTCCGCGCGCGCCACTGACAACTGACAACTGACAACCGACAACTAGTTACACTATATTTAAGGCATGAGTTTTCTTGAATTCCTGAAAGACATGCCTGTAATCGGCATCCTGCGGGACATCCCCCGCGGTTCCGAAGAAATTTGCGCCCAGACAGCACACAATTGCGGCTTGAAAGCCATCGAAGTCACCATGAACACAGATGGCGCCACAGAAATCATCACAGCCTTGCGCAGCGCTTGCAAGCCCTACGACATTGCCGTAGGCGCAGGTACCGTTCGACACGACAAGGACCTGGAAAAAGCCTTGATCGCAGGGGCAAACTTCATTGTGACCCCCAATACCCGTAGTAACATCATCCGCATCGCGGCATCAGAAAAAGTACCCGTCATTCCAGGGGCGTTGACACCTACCGAAGTGCAAAAGGCATACGACCTGGGAGCCACCGCAGTAAAGGTTTTCCCGGTAGATTGCGTAGGCGGCCCTAAGTACATCAAGGCGCTTCGCGGGCCATTCCGCGACATACCGCTATTGGCTTGCAGCGGAGTCAACGCAGAAAACGCAGGTGAATACCTGAAAGCAGGCGCAAATCTTTTGGCATTCGGCGGAAGCATCTTTAGTGCAAAACTCATGGCCCAAGGCAACTGGGACGAAATCGGCAAGCGACTGACGGAATTGCTCGATGCAGTTCGCGCAGCCCTTGATTAGAAACGTGAGGTATGAGCAAAGAGATTGCTCGCGGTGTTCGCCTTGAAAAGTTGGCGTTGAAACCGGCCGCAGAATCCTGGCTAAACCCTTATGTCGTCCCGGCCTAAGCCTGCCCCGGACTTGATCCGGGGAGCCGGGATCTATGGCGATGGGCCCCATCGCGCCAAAGACCCCCCAGGGTCATCCCCCGGATGGTGCGCGGCACCCCGCCTGCAACACGAACTACTGAATACTTCCTACTACCTACAAATCAGGTACCGCTTTTCATCTTCTTCTTGCATTCGTACATGGAAATATCTGCACTGTGCAGCATATCGTCCATGCCCTTGTAGTCTTCGGAAGAATGGGCAATGCCAAAGGCGAAGGACGCCTTCTTGTCGACGATGGTAATGTTGGACACCGCATTCCGAATACGTTCCACGCAAGTAAAAGCACCTTTCTTGTCGGTCTCCGGGCAGAGCACCATAAACTCGTCACCGCCCATGCGGAAAAGCAGGTCGGACTCCCGAAGAACATTCTTCGCGGAACTCACCACAGAGCGTAACAGCAAATCCCCGGCCTGATGGCCGTACATGTCGTTGACAACCTTCAAACCGTTCAAGTCAAAATAAATCAAGGAGAACTGCGAGCCATAACGTTTGTTGCGGGCAAACCATTCCCTGAGGGAATTCATACCATGACGGCGATTGAAACAACCGGTCATGTCGTCCGTCAATGAAATGTCACGAAGGTATCGCAGGGAACGGGAAAGACGGATATGCACATTGACCCGGGCAAGCAGGATATCGGAAAGGGCGTTTTTACTGACAAAGTCCGAGGCCCCCGAACGAAAGCCCTTGGATACGCTATCCGTATCTTCGCGGTTTGTAAGGAAAATCACCGGAAGGTCGTCCAGGGCAAAAATCTGGCGAATGCGCAGGCAGACCTCGTAGCCATTCAGGCTGGGCATGTTGATGTCCAGAATGACCAGGTCCACACGATTTTCCTTCAGGAAATCGAGAGCGTCTTCGCCGCAATGGCATGCGGTAACGTTATAGCCCACATGAGTCAAAAGGTCCATTGTTTTTTCAAGGACCTCGGCACTGTCGTCCACAATGAGAATCTTTTCTTCTACCATTTTCCCACCCTGCGCCTTACACCACCCGGCACACCCTAATTATAACAACTTACAAAAACTCGAGGTCAGGGACCCTTTCCACGAGCCCCCTCCTCTTAGCATATTTAAAGAATAAAGTCATGGAAATCTTGCGTTCATCGGTAAATCGATAGTCCAAGGCGGAATAATAGTCGTCGATAACGGGGCGCGGCAGCTTCACGGGGTACCTGGACAGCCACTTATCCAGGGCATCACCGGGGCTCTCCCTGAACTTTTCCACGCTCCCACGGGTGGCATCCATGTAATCCAAGAGCAAGGGTTTCAAATCCGGTCTCAAGGCCTCCTTGGAAATAATCCACGCCCCAAAAACAAAGGGCAAATTGTGCCATTCCTGCCACAGGGTTCCAAGGTCGTAACTAAATTCAAAACGGTTCATCTCGTTTTCTTCAAGGGCCTGGTCACCGATCAGGAGTACGGCGTCGTCCGTTTCCTCGTAGGCACCGCGGGAATACTCCGGACGAAGGCCGAATCGTTCTTCCAACAAAATGCGCAGCAAGGTCACCGAGGTCATGCTCTGGGCGGTCATCCGCACCTTGCGCCCACCAAGTTCTTCGACAGGCCGTTTTGCAAACAACTTAACAGAACGAACTTCGAAGGAGCAGGATGTACAAATATCGGGGGACAGCACAAAGGCACCGGGCTTTAGTGCAAAGGTGATTGACGAAGCCGGAGACAAATGAATGGAACCCTCCTTCAACCCTGCACAATGGGCGCTGGGGGGGCCGTCCACAAAATCCACAGAGGGATATTCGCCCTCGCGACCCAAAAAATCATGAAAAAAGGGCGCACATACCAAAAAAGGGATTCTTCCAACTCGTAAAGCCATGTAAAAAAGTTAACTTTTATCCATGACCTACTTGGGGTCTATTTTAAAATAACTGATGAATAACCGATAATGGCTAAGGAATAATGGCTGTATTTCACGTAAAAAAGACATCACTGGGCGACGATCAAACAAGCCTGGTGTTCAAAGGCAAGATTATTGAAGGTCCCATCAGCAAGGGCATGACCCTGGAAATCCCTGTGACTCAAGAAGCCGTCGTCAAGATGAAAATCTACGATGTCGTGCAGTTTGACAAGCAGAAGGACGAAGACAAGAAAGTCGGCCTGGTCGTCGACTTTTACAACCTTCCCGAGGATATGGAAGTCATCATGGATTTGAACATTTCCGATGAAGACTTGAATATCGTCAACGAATAATTTTTCTTTAATCAACACGGCGTTACGTTACAGTTTCGTCAGCATGAGGATGGCGCAATGAAAAAGGAAAGGCTTCGTGGAGTGAATTTGGGTGGCTGGTTCAGTCAGGTGGACTGCATCCAGGAAAAAGATCCCGTAGGTTTTCCCGGGGTCGTCCCCCATATCAAGACCTTCCTCGACGAGGGCGACTTCAAGCGCATCCGCGAGGCGGGGTTCAACCACGTTCGCCTGCCGGTGGACTACTTCAACCTGTTCAAGGGCGACGAACTCAAACCCGACGAAGAGGTCTTTGGACTTCTGGACAATGCCCTGAAGAACATCCAGGCTGCAGACTTGGATGTAATCCTCGACCTGCACAAGTGCCCCGGCCACGACTTCCACCTGGGGTGCTCCGAGGAACAGGCGTTCTTCTCCAGTGCCGAGGCGCGCAAGGACACCAACAAGGTGTGGGCCTACATGGCCGAACGCTACAGCGGCGAATCCCGGGTGATGATGGAATTGCTGAACGAACCCGCCGGCAGCGACTCCAAGATTTGGGACAAAGTAAAGGACGAGATTTTCTGGACCATCCGCAAGCACGCCCCAAAGAACACCATCGTGGTAGGATCCAACAAGTGGAACAGCGCCCGGGAATTTCAATTCCTGACCCCTCTGGACGACGACAACGCCATCTACAGTTTCCATACCTACACACCGGTGACGTTCACTCACCAGGGTGCCGCATGGATCAGCGACCCCTTCTTCAAAATTGAACGCCCGTGGCCCGGAGACTACGCGGCCCCCGAGGCTGGCGGCACCACGCGGTTGGACGTAGAGTACGGCAAGTGGGACAAGGCAAAGCTTCAGGCAAGCATCCAGAACGCACTGGATTTTCGCGCCAGGTACGACTTGCCGGTAGCATGCAACGAGTTCGGCGTGTATGTTCAAGTGCCTCGTCAATACCAGTTGGCCTGGATGCGGGACTTCATGGATATTCTGCGAGATTCCGACGTAGGCTACAGTTACTGGAACTACAAGAACCTTGACTTCGGTCTTGTATCCAAGGGCGAATCCCTGCACAACGGTTTGTCCCAGTACAACAATCCAGAACGCCTGGACAGCGAACTGATGGATTTATTGGCCAAGGGCTAACGAACAAATTAAGGCTCGCTTATGCGGGCCTTTACAATAGGATGATCAATGGACAAACTCGAATTCATAAAAAACGTCATCATTGACAACAACCTAATCTACAAGATTGTTGCAATCGCAATCGTCCTTGCAATGTTCCAGGTTGTGAAAACGGTTTTCCGGCGAATGTTGAAACACGCCCAGGAAAAGGGCATGGATTCTTCCGCAAGGCCCTTGATGGAATCCCTTATCCGTTACAGCCTGGGGCTTTTAGCCTTGCTTATTTGCTTGAACATCCTTGGGGTAAATACCGCAAGCCTCGTGGCCATGATAGGGGCAGCCTCCCTGGCGATCGGACTTGCCTTGAAGGACACCCTCACCAACATCGCCTCCGGATTGCTGTTGCTGTTCCTCCACCCCTTCAAGGCGGGCGACTACATCGAGTGCGGCAGCATCAAGGGGAAGATCTCGGGCATCGGTCTTTTCAATACCATCTTCGAGACAGTGGACGGTCTTTACGTCTCGGCCCCCAACGGTAGCCTGTGGGGCGCCCCCATTACCAATTTCAGCAGGAACAAAAAACGCCGTCTGGACATTACCGTTGGAATCGGTTACGACTCCGATACGGACAAGGCAATGGAAATTCTCCGCGACCTCATAAACAACGATTCACGGATTCTGAAGAATTGCGCCAATGACGTATTCATATCCGAACTGGCGGACAGTTCTGTCAACATTGTCATGCGCATTTGGGTAAACACAGCCAAGTACTTCGACATGAAAGCGGAATATACGGCTCGCATCAAGGAAGAATTTGACCGCGCAGGAATCGAGATACCTTTTCCCCAACGTGTGGTTCACATCGTCAACCCCAAGTGACGGCAGGGCATTAAAGAACAACGAGATCGCGACTGCTCCTTCGAACCTAAGAATTGTAAGGCAACAAAGTTGCCAACAATTCTAT
>JABUUR010000358.1 GCA_021443065.1 Fibrobacter sp. | reverse complement strand
GACTGCAGAAATGCAAGCCGGGAGGACACCGCCAAGGGATCCCGGCGCGGAGGCCGGGATGACAAACAGATGTATGGCCGGGAGGACAAACGCAGCAAAGCGAGGGACGGTTCTGACGGGTCCCCGGTACAGTTTACCTCACGCCGTCGCGGAAGATAAATTCAATTAGGAGTGGGCAAGGACGCTCCACCACTCCCCGGAGGTTCGCTCCAGGGTAACGGCGAAGCCAGCTTCTTCAAACCACTTGATGATGTAATCACGCTCCGTAGCCAGTTGGCCAGAAATCACCAGTTCTCCGCCTTCGGCAAGCAGGTCCTCGATGTCGTCACGGAGGGGCCACAATTCACTGCGAATCATGTTGCAGAGGATTACGTCGAACTTGGTACCGTCCTTGAAAGCATCCAAAAAGCCCAACACGCAATCGCAGGATTCAAAACCGTTCCGTTCAAAGTTTTCTGCGATGCAGGGAATGGTCAGGGGGTCGATTTCTGTCCCTACCGCAAGTTTTGCACCCTTGCGCCGGGCGAACATGGCAAGAATGCCGGTACCGGTCCCGATATCCAGAACGGACTTCCCCTTAAAATCAATTTCTTCCATCAGGTGGGCGCAGCTGCTGGTAGTATCGTGTTCACCGGTTCCAAAGGCAGTCTTTGCTTCAAGTTCCAG
Source organism: Fibrobacter sp. (assembly GCA_021443065.1). Lineage (GTDB taxonomy): Bacteria > Fibrobacterota > Fibrobacteria > Fibrobacterales > Fibrobacteraceae > Fibrobacter. The sequence continues at coordinate 4,642 of JABUUR010000358.1, read as the reverse complement.
CACGACGGTTTCTAGATCTTCGGCATGGAATTCAACCCATGGGGGTCGAACAACCAGATGGGGGCTTACCGCCACAGGCTGGGCACGGTCGCGCCACCACTTGTCCCAATCCTTTGCGGGTTCCTCGGTCAATTCAAAATGATACTGGGGGAACTGGGCCACGATGCGGTCCCGTTCGTCCTTGTCGCCTGTATAAAAGCAAAAGTCCATGCGGCCATCTTCTTCCGGGTCCAACTCTTCCAACGTTGCAACGCCAGCTTCAAAAAGCAGGTAGCTTGCAATTTCGTATTCTTCTTCAGAGCAATAGCCCTGGGCCTTGTACCATGTATCAATTTTCTGCATAAACAAAATTTATAATTTTTACCCGATGCTTTATATCCACCAATATCCCGACTGGACTAGTTTCCGTTATAATTTCCAGAGTGTCATGGACGCCCTGGGACAGGCGCGGCTGCAAGAAGGGAAATTGCTGGGTATATACGATTTGGTGAACGACCGTAACGACGAAAGAGAGACCCTGGCCCAGGACATATGGGCAACGTTTTCCATAGACGACGACGGTGTTACAGACAAGGACCAGGAATACTTTCAAGTCGAAATCCAAAAGATGAACGACGCCACCGCCAAAGTCCGCAACATCCTGGGAGCGTTGCACAACGCAAACCTGCCCTTGACCGCAGAAAGGCTCTTTGCATGGCATGCCGCCGTGGGCCAGAACAAGGTAAGGCAGTTTCGTTCCAAGGAAAACGCCTGGGGAGTTTCGCCGGGCAGAATTGAGCAGGAAATGAACCGGTTTCTCCACTGGTTCGAAACGAGCACCGAAGACGGTGTTCTGAAAGCGGCCATCGCCCAGTTCTGGTTCTTGACCATCCGCCCCTTCGACGACGGCAACGGGATCATGGCCCGAACCCTTAGCACCATGCTTTTAGCCCGCAGCGAAGGCGCCACCCGCTGCTGTTGCGCCCTGAACCTGCAGATTCTAAAGAACAGGGATGAATACTTCAAGATACTTGCCAAGGCTCAGCAAGGAAACGGCGACCTTACCCAATGGATTCTGTGGTTCTTGAAAATGTTCCGGAGTGCCGTTGAAGAAAGCCAGCAAAAACTGATGCAGGCGGTACAGCAATTGCAATTCCGCCAGAAGTTCAAGGACACCCACTTCACCCCGAGAGAGCGCACGCTCCTGGACGGAATCCGAAACGGAACCCTTCCCCGCCCTTTTTCTGCAAGGGACGCCGCAGCCCTTACCGGGGTAAGCCACGATTCCGCCCTTCGGGATATACAGTCCTTGATCCAAAAGGGGGTGCTGAAAGCCGAAAACAAGGGCGGTCGAAGCACCCGCTACTCCACTTTGTAGAAACCGCCAAAATCTTTTTACAAATTTCAAAAAAAATACGATATAACTCTTGAAAGGTAAAAAGGGTTATATCACATGAACGCATACTTCAGCAACATCGTCAACAATCTGGAAAAAAACTCCGAAAAATCCGCCGTAAAGCCCAACATGGTCTTTTCTACGCTGAAAATTCTTGAATACTGGGTGCGAATCCTCCAGGCGAACCCCGAATGCATCAATTTCGAAATTGCAATCCGCCTGATGGACGAAAAGCAAAACTTGTCCTTTGTGGACGAAGTCGTAAACTACTTCAAGCGTTTCTTGAAGAAACAAAAGCACAAGGCCCCCGAAGAGGAAAGCCTTGATTTTTTATTCAACGAAGAAAATAATCTCCGTACGGATGTCTGCTGCCCCCGTCTGCTCAGGGCCGTAAAGCGCTACCTTGACGAATCCAAGGCCAATTGCTCCAAAAACGTCGCCGCAAACTTTCTGAAGGTTCTTCAGAACATGGATTCCGACGACATGGCGCCCAATCTCTACCATGAACTGCAGAACATGACCTGCACGCATTTCATGGAATACGCCATGTCTACCCTTCGCAAAGGCATCAGCGAAAAGGATCCTTCATTCAAGCGGGTACAAAAAATCAAGAAGATTTACCGTCTGAACAACGACGAGCTGGAACTTCTCATTTACCTATGGCTCCGGGACAGCAACGACCTGGAATTCATGGAATCCGAGCGCACATTCCTGCGTCACCACCGTTTTCGCGACAACGACAACAACAACAACGGCCTGGAAAACATTTCCCGGGCCACCGGTTTCAGCATAGAAAAACTGTCCGCCCTTTTCGGCAAGAACAGCGCCTTAAACAAGTTGAACCTTCTGGACGACCACTTCAACATTCCCAAAGAGGTGGGCAGGTTCCTTAGCGGTTTTTCCGACGGTACCGAAATGAAGGCCTTCAAGGAGGCTCCCGAAGCCACCGTCAGTTTCCAGCAATTGCAAGGTGCCAATCCCGATGCAAAACTGTTGCTTACGCTCTTGAAAAACCACAAACGCGAAAAGCCCTTGAACATTCTTCTCCACGGCGTTCCCGGCACCGGCAAAACGGAACTTTCCAGGGCATTGGCAAAGGAACTGGGCGTGCCCCTGTGGGAAATCAGCATCGATGTGGACGACGACGAAATCGGCGGATACCGTCGCACGGATTCTCGCAACGCAAACCTTTTGCAGTACCGCCTGCGGGCCATTACCCTTGCCGACTGGCATTGCGAACACAATCCCGGTTTCATCCTGGTGGACGAAGCCGACATGGTCTTAAATTACGGTGAAAAGGGTTCCCTGAACCATTTCTTTGAAAGTCTGCGGACGCCCGTCATCTGGATCAGCAACAGCATGCACTTTGTAGAAGACAGCACCCGCCGCCGTTTCGACTTTTCCATGGCGTTCAAGCCCCTGGCAAAGGACGAACGACTCAGTGTGCTGAATTCTGTACTCAAGGCCCAGGACGCCGAGGGGCTTTTTTCTGACGAAGAAAAGATGCGCCTTGTGGTAGAATACCCCGCCATGGCAGGGGGCCTGGCACTTGCGGTGCAGCACACCAAGGGACTTTTGGGTTGCGGAGCCACCACCGAGGGCGAAAACTACAAGACCATGGCCCGCCTGCTCAAGGCCCACACCCAACTTATGGGCATCCGCACGGGGAGCCTCAAGGATGTGGAAAGCCATGCGCCCAGTTATTCCCTGGAAGGCCTGAACATCAAGGACTCCACCAGCGAAATCATGGAGGTCATACACAACTACGACAAGATTTGGACCACCCTGGAAGAGGACGACGCCCCCAACTCCCTGAACATTTTGCTCTACGGCCCCCCGGGCACCGGCAAGACCGAATTCGTCCGCTACATCGCCCGTCAACTGGGGCGCAACCTGATTATCAAACGCGCGAGCGACCTGCTGGGAATGTACGTCGGCCAGACCGAGGCGCAGATTGCCGCAGCCTTCGAGGAGGCCAGACGCACCAAGTCCATCCTGTTCTTTGACGAAGCCGACAGCATACTGGGCAACCGCGCCGAAGCCTTCCGGGATTTCGAGGTGTCCAAGGTCAACGAACTTCTGACCCAGATGGAAAACTTCAAGGGCATCTTTATCGCGGCCACCAACTTCGAAAGCCGCCTGGACCCTGCAGGATCCCGCCGTTTCGCCATCAAGGTCGGTTTTGACTACTTGAAGCCCGAAGGCATTCGCCACATGTGGAACGTGTTCTTCCCAGACACGGAATGCCCCAACAGCATTGCGAACCTCCCCATGCTCACTCCGGGCGATTTCAATGCGGTAAACGGCCGAATGCGTTACCTGCCCGCCACAAGCAAGACCCCCGAACGCATCGAGGCGGAACTCCGCAAGGAATTGAGTTACAAGGACGACAAGGCCGGACGAAGCATCGGCTTTTAGTCCCAAAGGCTAAATTCAGAGTTAGATTCAGAGTTAGATTCAGGGCTAAGTCACCAGATGGACAATCAAGGTGATCAGCCCGCCCACCATAACGGCAGCCATGACCACCAGCGCCACAAGGGTCCACTTAATGTACCTGACGAATTTCAGCAAGGGTGAATCCTGTTTTTTGGAAAAATGCTGGTACAAATTCAGAAGGGCCATGAGGGTAAAGACCACATCATCCAGCAGGCCCAACAGCGGGACCCCATCCGGTATGGCATCTATTGGCGAAAGGTCGTAAGCCACCGCCAGCATCATTACAAATACGGACAAGGCCTTCCATGCGACAGAGGAACCCCTGGAATCCTTAGGTGTGCCGTTTCCACCAAAAGAACCGTTAGAAGATGATTTGGAAGATGCACTAGAAGAACCGTCGCACGGACCGCCGGTTCCTTTCCCGGCATTTTTCCGCGTCTTCAGGTCCTCCATATCGCGAACTTCGCCTTCCAGGATTTTTTCCTCTTTTTCTTTTGCCATTCCAAACCTCCAGACGGGCCTGAGGAGCCCTTCCGCGCTTTCTTACGGATTAAATTTATAAAAAGACTGGCAGGAAAGTGCTGCACCCTGAAATTTACACGAATTTGCAGAAAACTAGCGTTTTCTACAAGAATACGCTGTTATTCACTCTTGTTTCAAAGGGCTTTTTTCTATTTGTAGATTAAGGCCTTTTGAAAAACTTTTGCATTTGAGCCAACTTACTTTCATATTTCTGAATTTTGTATATTAGTTCTCGAAAAAGAGAATTGTAATGCTTGATAAAGAAGTTTTAAAGACCGTCAGCCGCATTGAACTGAGCGTCCGAGGCAC
>JABUUR010000096.1 GCA_021443065.1 Fibrobacter sp. | reverse complement strand
CTTTCCCCGGGACCTCCCCCCGCAACCTGTCATCCCGGGCTTGACCCGGGATCCCTTGCGTCACTATATATCATTTGATTCTTATCACTTTGGTGAACATCTGGAGAACATTAATTTTTTGTAAACTTCCAAAAACACTGTTCACGAAAACCCTATTTTTGACGCAAAAACGCCTTATTCTTACTAAATCTTTTACATTGCAAAAAAATGCAACGGATTTATTACATAATAAACCATACATGATTATTTTGTTTGGTTTTATATTTAGGTCGGAAAATATTTCCAAAACATTAAGGGATAATTATGAAGAACATTTTTAAAGTCGCTTTGGGCGCGACCCTGCTGACGGCTTCCGCAGCCATGGCAGCACCCCAGTATCCGTTCAAGAGCTACACGTATCCGCATGGCAATATCATCAAGTACGGTAATGACAATATGATCAAGGAACACTTCGCTAAGTGGAAACAGGCTTGGATGAAGGATGTGGGTGGTCAAACGTATATCCTTGCACCGGAAGGCGAGTGCTCCACCGTCTCCGAGGCAATCGCCTACGGCATGATGATCATGGTGTTCATGGATGACGGTTCCAACGGTGCCGAACAGGATTTCGCCAAGTTGTACAACACCTGGAAGCAGAATGGCGGCAATGGCGGAGGCATGAACTGGCGTATCGGATGCAGTGGCGGTACCGGGTCTGCAACGGATGCCGACATGGATGCCGCTTTGGCTCTTGCCATGGCCGGTAAACAGTGGAATAATGCTACCTATACAAACGATGCAAAGACCATCGCAAGCTGGATTGCCAAAAACGATATTGATGGTTCCAACAAGATCAAGCCGGGCAACCAGTGGAATGACGCCTTCAACCCCAGCTATGCAACGGTTGCCAATTTCCACGCATTCAAGACCATTGGTGCCAGCGGCAACTGGGATGGCATTACCAAGCAGGCTTTTGTCGACTTGAAGGCCTGCCAGAATTCCAAAACCGGGCTTGTTCCGGACTGGTGCGATTGGAACGGTCACCAACCTGTCAGGACGAGCGCCTCTGTGCAGCAGGGTAGTGAACCTCTCGGCCTTTACGATGATGCCGCCCGTACCTACTGGCGCACCGCCTGGGACTACTACTGGTATGGTTCCACCGATTCCAAGAACTTCAACGCCACCCTTACCAAGTGGCTTTATGACAAGACCCGTAATTCTGCCAGCAACATTATTGGCGGTTACGAATTGGATGGCTCGGATGTAATCACTCGCAAGGAATTTGGATCGTCTACGTTCTCTGGTGGCCTTGGTTTTGCTGCTGCCAGCGACGAGACCGATGCCGGCAAGAAATACATCGAATCGGTTTACAGCTATCTCTCCAACAGAACATCCTGCGTCACGGCTACAGGATGCGGTGAAGGTGTTCCCGGTGAAAAATACTATCCGGCTACTTTGAACATCCTTTACCTTCTCCTGATTACAGGTCACATGCCGAACTTCCTTGACATGAATGGCTTTACTGAATTTACTCCGGATACATCCCTTGCTCCAGGCCTCAGTGCCACGGACGGCGAACAGATGGCCGTGCGTGATTCTACCGTAGGTGTTTCCGGTTTCTGGAACTGGGGTGCCTATCATGATAAGTACAATATCGGTACCGAGATGAGCGTAGATTCTGGCGCATCTCCTCTCTTCTACAAGTCTGCCTTGGGCCAGGTTGTGGCCGAGGCTTCCATGAAGATTGGCCCGGAACCGGAATGGACGGCGGAGGCTGCCGCTGCCGGTACTCTCAAGTACCCCTCTGCAGGTATTGCCATGTCTTTCCTCTCCGACGACAGTAAGGGTGTGGATCTCTCTGCTCTCGGTGTGGTTAAAGTCCGCGTTACGGCAAAAGTTACCGGTAATGTTGTTCGTATGGCGGTCTTGAACGAATTTACCGCCCAAGCAGGCGCAGAACCGGGCGTTTATCTTGCACCATCCGATGATTACAAGGCTCAGGAATTTGACCTGACTCCGGAAGATTACGGCTTCAAGGGCTTTACCGTGAAGGACGATCCGCTTGGCGATGGTGATTACGGTGGAATCCTTAGCTGGATTGATAAGAATGCGGCTCCCGAGGGTGCACAGATTATCAAGGCTGTGAAGGGCCTCAAGTTCGAAGTCAAGGATAAGCCGGGTGGCATTGGCGACATTTCCATCTCCAAGATTGAGTTCCTGGATGCCAGCGGCAATGTCATTGACCCGGTGAAGATTACCAATATGCCCAATGTCGGCACCAAGCCTGCTAGCGCCAGCACCGGCGACAACGGTGGCAACGGCGGTGACAATCCCGGTGCAATCGGTGCAAACGCACTGCTCAACATGGCCAAGATTTCTACCTCCGGCCTGGGCATTACTGTAAGCGGCGCTCCGGCAAACACCGATATCGCTGTCTTCAACATGCAGGGCAAGATTATCGCCACTACCAAGGCATTCTTCGGCATGGCCCAGACCATCACCGTTCCTAACAAGGGCGTGTACATGGTCCGCGTCGGAAACAAGATCAGCAAGGTCGCCGTGAAGTAACCTTCATACCTGTCTTCTGACTAAAATCATTAAAGAAAATCCCCCGGCCTTGGCCGAGGGATTTTGGTATTTAAAGATCCCGGCTCCCCGGGTCAAGCCCGGGGCAGGCTTAGGCCGGGATGACATTGGGAATGAGTCCGGGATGACATTGGGAATGAGTCCGGGATGACTGGAGGAGTGTGTTCCTGGCGCAGAATCGCTTGTTAGAAATCCATGGCGATTTTCTTGATGAGGAACTTGCGGGTCTCGTCGTCCACCTTCTTGGGGTCGTAATCCTTGCCCAGCAGGCCTGCATAGATGTTGAAGGGGCTTGCGGTACCGCCCATTTCGTTGCACTTGACCTTCGTAAGGATGGTCTTGCCCTGGATTTGCAAATCCAGTATGTGCTGGTTCAGGTTGATTTCCTGCCCGCGATGGTTCAACATTACCGGAAGGGTCTTGCCTGCGAACATTTCTGCGATATTCTTGGCCTGGGCGTCGTCCAGTTCGTCGGGGGTGAAACTGTAAATCATGGCCTTGGGGAAGTTCTTGGAAAGCTTGTCCTTCAAAGGCTCGATGTTCACGATTTCCATGCCCCGGGGGAAGGGTGCGGAAAGTTTTTTCATGGTTTCTGCAAGGCCCTTGCCGGAAATGTCCAGAGGCTTCAGCAGTTCCACGCTGATGATTTCGCAGTAGGTTTCAAGGCCCAGGGGCAAAGCACCCATGTTCACGATGCGGGGCTTGGGGCTGAATCCTTCGCTGAACTTGATGGGAATGCCCGCGCACAGGAAGGTCCGCTCGAAGAAACTCAGCATATTGTGGTGGGGCAGGAAACGGCTGAGGCCTGTTTTCTTGAAGGTAATTTTGTAGGTGTAGCAATCCTTCTGCTTGGGGCGGCGCTCCTCCACCAGTTTCTTGATTTCGTCGGGAGTGCGGCTGGGGGCGGCATGGCGCACCGGGTTGTCTGCCAGGTGGATGTCTGCGCCAAAGCCGGGGATTCCGCATTTTTGGCAGTCGCCCCACTTGCAGTTGGGCACGGGGGATGAGTCTTCCTTGAAGGCCTTTTCCCATTCCCTGCGGAGGTATTGCTTGGTGGTGCCCGCGTGAATGAAATCCCAGGGGAAAACTTCGTCTTTTTCCCGGGTGCGGTAGACCCAGCTGGTGTCGTAGCCGCATTCTTCCCAAACTGTAAGCCACTTGTCGTAATCAAAGCGGTAGGCGTCGCTTTCGAAGGTGAGTCCCTTCTTGTATCCCGCATAAATTACGGAGGCCAGGCGACGGTCGCCCCGGCTGTAAACCGCTTCCAGGTGGCTCATTTCCCAGCCTGCCCAGTTCACTTTCACGTTGGGGTGCTTGAAGAACCGCTCCCGCACGAACCGGATGTGCTTTAAGGCGGTCTCCTTGTCCATGAAGGGTGCCCACTGGAGGCCCGTGAAGGATTTGGGTATGAGAATACCGATGGAGACTGCGATTTGACATCCGCGCAGGTGCTTGCGGCCGATTTTTACCAGGTTCTCGATGAGGTTGCAGAAGGCTTCCATGTCTTCGAGATTTTCCGTGGGAAAACCTACCATTGTGTACAACTTAATTTTGTTGAAGCCGCTGGAGAATGCGTGCTCGGCGGCGTTGTACATGTCCTGGTCGCTGATGGTCTTGTTGATCATCTTGCGGATGCGCTCGGAGCCTGTCTCGGGGGCAAACGTGGCGCTGCGGCCGCCTTTCAATGCAGAAATTTTTTGTGCCAGAGTCTCGCCGAATGCGTTGACCCGGATGGAGGGGAGGCTTACGTCCACGGTATCGAAGAAGGGGTCGTCGATGATGGAATCCGTAAGGCCTTCCACCGGCTTGTAGTCGGCGGTAGAAAGGGACAAGAGGCCCAGTTCCCGCTCGCCGGTGGCCTGGATGCCTTCCTTGGCGATTTCCAGAACGTCGTCGGGGTCCAGTTCGCGGCAGGGGCGGTACCAGATGCCCGCCTGGCAGAAACGACAGCCCTGGGCGCAGCCCCGCATGACTTCTACGCTGAAGCGGTTGTGCACCAGCTGCATGTTGGCGATGAGGTTCTTGGTGGGGTAGTATTTGCGGTCCATCACCGGTATAAACTGCCGACGTACACCGTTGGTCTTTTCGTAGGGCCCTGTCGCTGGCTCCACGGGAACAAGGTCGCCGAACTCGTTTGGGGTTACGGGGGTGAGGCTTGGCACGTAAACGCCGTCCAGCTTGGAAAGGTTTACGAGAATCTCTCTTCGGGATAGCCCCGCCTTGCGGCCTTCGCCTACACAACGTAAAAACTTTACCATCAGTTCTTCGCCGTCGCCTATCTGGAAGGCGTCAAAGAAATCCGCCACAGGTTCGGGGTTTGCCATGGCGGGGCCTCCGGCCACCACGATGGGGTCGTCTTCCTTGCGGTCCTTGCTCCAAACGCTCACCCGTGCCAGGTCCAGCACGTAGGGTACGTTGGTGAAGTTCAGCTCGGTCTGGAGGGTCATTCCAAGGACTTCGAAATCCTTTACCGGGGTGTAGCTTGCAAAGCTGTACAGGGGAATGTCGTATTTTTCCATTTCCCTCGCCATGTCTTCCCAAGGGGCGAAGGAAACCTCGCACAGCAGGTCCGGTTCCTTGTTGATGATATGGTACAGGATCCGGATGCCGTTGTTGCTCATGCCGATTTCGTACTTGTCGGGGAATACAAATGCCATGCGGGCAAGCATCTGGCTGTGGTCTTTGACCACGCTGTTGGCTTCGCCGCCCATGTAGCGGGCGGGGGATTCCACGGCGGGGAGGGCTAGGGCAATCTTATCGAGAATAGTCATGAAGCCAAATTTAGAAT
>JABUUR010000396.1 GCA_021443065.1 Fibrobacter sp. | reverse complement strand
ACAGGGAGCAGCGTCTTGAGAGGGCTCTGGCCGGAACTTTGCATCGCAGACATTTCAAGGTGCCTCGCCATATTGCCCACCGACGCAAGGACTCCGATAAACAAGGCCACCGGGGTAATCAGGTAAATCATGTAGGGCAGGTAGCAGACGTAGTAATCCACCGCATCCTTCACGTCACGGGAAAGCCAGATCTTGATGTTGCCTACAAAGTCGATGACAACGAACATGAATATGGCCCCGAGCAGGACAATGAGGAACATTTTCAAGAAGTTCCAGATCAGGTATCTAGTGAATTTCATCCGAACCTCTTGGTAACACGGCCGAACACCCGCACAAAGAATCCCTTGACCGCACGGATCGCCCTGAAGAACTTGGAGTCGCCGGAGAACCTGTCACGGACCATGGCCACCGTAATGAAGATACCGAAAATACCAATGATGATGTTGGAAGCCCACATGGCAAGGTAGGGGCTCACCAACAGGCGATCCGCCAGATTTTCGCCACCGATAAGGCAGATCCAGTAGATCACGAAGAACGCAAGACTGTAGAGAATGCCCGTACCGATTCCGCCCTTGCGGGCCATGATCCCCAGGGGTGCCCCGATCAAAATGAAGATAAAGCAGGCAAACGCCGTGCTCAACTTTTTCTGGATTTCGACGGTGTACTGGGCCTTGCGTTTCTGTTCGGCTTCCAGCCGGCCGTAAAACCGCTCCGTTGTGCGAAGTGTGGAAATCTCCTGGATGCGGATTTTCTGCAATGACCGGCGTCGCTGGATAGAATCCAACTGTTGCACCTCGTCTTCGTTGAACTGGGGGACCACCGTGTCGCCGGCCAGATTTTCCCTTTCCGCAACCAGGGTGTTCAACCTTTTTTCAAGCGCCACGGCCTTGTATTCCTCGTACTTCTTTTCGGCATCGTCCACCACCTCCTGCATCATTTCGATGGGCATTTCGCGGTCGCTGCGGTAACTTCGGCTGCGGCGTTCCAGGCGGTCATCCACATTCTTCATGGCCAGATCCTGGGAGAAGAAACGGATACGGAAATAGTTCTCGGGATTGTCCGCGTCGATCATGTGGTTTTCGCCGCTGCGAAGGCGAAGCATCAAAGTGGCCCCGTTGTCCTCGTACTCCATGAAGGCGCTGTCGGCATACACGATTCGGGGGGATCCCTTCTTTTCCATTTCAAAAATTTGGACACCGTAAAGGGTGCCGGAACTGGGGTCGATACGGCTTACCCACAGTTGCACATCGGGGAACTGGGTAATCAGGCGCCCCGCGTCAATAAAGGCGTGGGGTTTCTTTCGGGAGACGGCGCTCATCAATTCCACGGACCTGTGGTTTGCCTCCGGCAAAATCCAGTTGTTGAACACCACCATGAGAACAGAAATCAGTAACGACACGAGAAGTACGGGGCGCATCAGCGATAGCGGGGACACTCCGGCGGCCTTGCACGCTGTAATTTCCTGATCGCCGGACAAACGCCCGAAGGCCATGAGGCTTGCCACAAGGACCGCCATGGGAATGGACAGCGAAAGCATCCACGCGAGGTTCAAGACAAAGATCTCAAGGACCGTGGATGTGGGCAAACCCTTGGACAATACATTGTCCAGAATTTTAACGAGAAAATCCACTACGAACAGAAACGTAATACCAAAAAGAGCAGCCAGGAACGGTGCAATAAGCTCTTTCAATACGTAGCGGACTAAAATCATTTTTTCTATTTGTTCAATTTTTTCTACTTTACAAGAGTAAAGTTAAGAATTAACAAAAGAAAAAAAATGAACTTGACTAAAAAGTTGACTAAAAAGATACCCTTGTTGCTCGCCTTTTTTTCCGCTGTAGCAATCCTCTCCGGTTGTGCCAATCAGCCCAAGGAAAAGATGAAGTTCACCGAATGGTGCAAGGATCGCTACACCACCGCCGAAGAATTGTTCAAGAACGAAAAATACGGGCGTGCCGTAGAAAAACTGGAAGAAATTCTTTCGACCTGCGCAGGTACCGGCTACCTGGAGCAAACCCAGTTCCTTTTGGCAGAAAGTTACTTTAAGCAAGAAGACTGGATCGAGGCCCGTGGCGAATACGGCAGTTTCGTCATAAACTTCCCGGGCTCCCCCTTCATTGAGACGGCGGAATTCCGCAAAGCCATTTCGTCGTTCAACATGGAATACCAGGTGGCTCGTGACGAGGCGAACACTACAATAGCCATGAAGGACTTTGAACGTTACATTTCCAACTATCCGGAATCGCCCCTGCTGGACTCCATCAACTACTATCGCGGTCTTTTGGTGGAGCGTATGGCAGAAAAGGAATACCAGACGGCAAGGCTTTACCTTCGCATGGACAAGCCACAGGCCGCAGTCATCTATTTCAAGGAATTCCTGGAGACCTACAAGTTCTCCAAGCGACGCACGGAATCCCTATTTTCCATTGCGCAGGCTTATAACGACCTGGATCAGTTCGAAACCGCCCGCAGCTATCTGGCCATTGCAAAGTCCGAGGCAAAGCCCGACGACAAGGACATGCTGAAGCAGATTGAAAAGGTGGAAAAGAACATCGAGAAAGCCGAGAAAGCCTTCGAAAAGCGCTTGAAAAAAGATGCCGAGAAAAAGCGTATCCAGAAAGAAGAAAAGGAATTGCAGAACTAATCCGGCGGTGTTGTCATGTGGAAGTTTCGCCAGTTTCTTCTTTGCATAGCCGCCATCGCAGGTTTAGGGCACAACACCTTCGCGGCAGAAGAAACCGAGGAACACGACAACTCCAGGTTATCCGTTTTCGTGCAGCCGGCGGTATCCTTTATCGATTTCGAGCACCGCAAGTATTTCCAGAACGCGGTAGACACCATCTACTACAGTTTCAAGGAAAGCGCCGTAACCGAAAGCGATTCCTTGAACGTGGCCAAGCAGGATTTCCAGAAAGTCAATTTTTGTTTTCCGGTGACGGCAGGCCTGCAGTTTCAGTTGGCTCAGGACCACTTTATCAGCGCAGGCATAGGCTTTATTTACGATAACGAATCCGTGGTGGTGACCGACCGCAAGAACAGGGCGCACAACTACAGTTACACCATCCAGGGGGTCCCGCTGTTCTTGGAATACCGTCTTGCCATCCCCAAGAATTTCATAACCCTTTCCAATTCCAGCCTGTTCAGCATTTCCGCCCGCTGGTACTGGGTTTTGCCAGGCACAGAAATATATACCACCTGGGGTATGCTGGAAGCAAAGACACCACTTACGGGAGCAGGCTTTGGAATAAGCCTTGGGTACCTCGTCGCCAGTTGGAAGGGTTTCAACATTTATGGCGACGTAGGGTTCAGCACCATCTCCGTGGAGTCCGACAAAAAATTCTCCGACATTGTAGACGGTGGCCCCGAAGAAAAGGCAAAGTGGAACATCGGAGGATTGCAGATGCAGTTCCGTGTAAGTTACGGCGTATGGAACAAGCCCAAGCCCCCAGAAGACACGACCGCCACAAAGAAAGGACGCTCGGCTAAAAAGGACGGAACGCAGACAAACAGCGTGACAAATACTGTTGCAACCGATACTACAACAACTGATACAACAGCGACCGATACTATTGCGGCACAGGCCGAGCCTACACAAAGCAAGGAAGAACCCGCGCCGAAAAACGACGGCGAAAAGGTCACCCCGGAGGATTGATGAGCCTCTTGCCGGGAGAACCGCTGCACTACGCAGAAACCCACTTCAAGTTCAAGCTGCCATGGTCGCTGCTTTACAGCCCCTGGCCCGAAATCCTTGTAGACGCCCCTTTCCAGTTTGTTCCCGGCGTAAGCCCCATGCTGTGGATTGTGGTCCGCGACGCCCACAGGTTTCCAACGGTTATCGAAAGAATCGAAATAGACATGGTGCGGGAATCTTTAGACAAGGAAACCGCCTCCGTCAAGAAAAACCTCGACCTCAAAATTTCTGCCACGGAACAGTTCCAGTTTTTCCCTGTGGAACTGGGCGACCTGGAACCGGGGCACTACCAGATCCATTGCAAGATTACCGCCACCCGCAATATCAAGGGACGGCATAAGACGCGGACATTTACCCGATGGAATTATCCGGGACTGGAGCCCCAGCCGTTGCGCATTCACGTACTTTCGGAGAAGATGCCCGAGGCGCCCGGATTTGCCTATGGCGAGATGCATTGCCATACGCACTATTCTGCGGACCACGTGGAGCATGGAGCGACCCCGGCAGTATTCCAGCAGGCGGCAAAAGCCGTGGGTCTTGATTTTGTCAGTTGTACGGACCACGCCTACGACTTTGCATACCTTACCGAGGACTACACCCAGGAAGCAGACTCCCCCCTGCCCCGTTTCGACGCACTTCGCACCGAGGTGGAACACCTGAACAACAGCAATGACAAAAACGCCCCCCTGATTATTGCAGGCGAGGAAGTTTCCGTCGGAAACTCCAAGGGAGAGAACGTCCACGTCGCCGTAATGGGGCCCGAGGGCTATTTGCCGGGACTGGGCGATTGCGGCAGGAACTGGCTGGACAACAGGCCCACCCTCAAAATCGAGGGTATTCTGCAAATGACCGAGGCCCACTGCTTTGCGGCACATCCTCACCAGCAAATGGGCTTGCTGGAAAAGTTCATTTTCCGACGCGGTTACTGGGACAGCAAGGATTTGCATTCTGCCGCAAGGCACCCTATCCGCGGGATCCAGTTCTGGAACGGACTTCGTGACGAAGGTTTCAAGCTGGGGCGGGAATGGTGGATCCAGGAACTGGGAAAGGAAAACTACGTGCTGCCTATCGGCGGTAACGACGCCCACGGTGACTTGAACGACACCACCGCGGTAAGCCTGCCCCTGTTTTCGTTGAAACACAACCGCCACCACGTTTTCGGTAACGTAAGGACCGCGGTAAAGTTGCCCCACGAACCAGTCCCCTCCGGGAGCGGCCTTCGCAAGCCCTTGACCAAGGAAACGCTTCACCAGGCTTTTGCGGGGGACAACTGCTTTGTCACAGACGGACCCGCCCTGTGGTGGGAGCGTGTGGCGGACTCCGTGGAGAACCGCCCCCAGATGGCGGTGGCATTCCATGCCCGCACCACGGAAGACTTCGGGAACGGATTCAGATACGTAAGGATTTTCGGGCGGCGCCGTTTGCTCAACGGCAAGCTTTCCCAGAGGGAAGAGCTGCACCTGGCAAGCCAGGTGGCCGCCCGTCCCTTCACAGACATTACCGTAGACTTCGAAGACTTCGCCTACCTGCGGGCCGAGTGCATTACCGCCACCGGCAAGTTCGCCCTGACGTCTGCCGCGATAAAACCCCGCAGCATAGAGCGGTGAGGGCACGACTGCTCCTTCGAACCTAAGAATTGTAAGGCAACAAAGTTGCCAACAATTCTATATC
>JABUUR010000308.1 GCA_021443065.1 Fibrobacter sp. | reverse complement strand
TCCACGTTATTCAAATCAATCTGCATATTGCGACCTTTGTTAAGGCGTCACAAGGCGCCGGAGTTAAAAATTTCAGCTAGAAAAATATAAAAGTCTATGAGGATTGGGCGCACGGCATAGTGAAAAAGCACAAATATCGCAGCAAAAGCCTCTTTGACCACCCAAAGGAGCAAAAACGACGAAAAAAAGGACTATTTCCTCGAAAAAACCGAATTTAGTCCTCTGTTTTTGCCACCAAATCAATAAAAATCTCTATTTAGCGGCATGGATTCATAACAAATTAACTAAAAATACCGGTCCGGAAGGTCAATTGAGGGGTAAAACAGCCCCCAGAGAAGGACTATTTCGCCAAAAACTTAATTTAGTCCTCTATTTTCCATTTTTCGACCCACATTCCCATTTTTTCCACCCCACAACTATTTTCAAGGCGGCACACCCCCTTTTCTACCTTGCGAGTCAGGGAAAAAAAAACTATCTTGCGCTCGGTTTAAACAAATTTTTCAACAGGAAACGAAAAATGAACTACAATCCTCTCGCAGTTGCCTTGAATGCCGAACTTTCTGCAAACGGCTGCAAGGTCCTCGACATGCTCTCCGAACAGGGCAAGGCCATTTTCTTCCCCCGCAAGGGTATTCTTGGCCAGGGTGCCGAAGCCAAGGGCTCCGACATCAACGCTACCATCGGAACCGCCCTCGAAGACGACGGCAGCCCCCTGGTACTGGATTGCGTTCTCAAGTCCCTGAATCTCCCCAAGCAATCCTTCCTCTACGCGCCCAGCTTCGGTAATCCCGACCTGCGCAAGGCCTGGAAAGAACAGGTCATCAAGAAGAATCCCTCCCTCGCCTCCAAGAATTTTTCGAACCCTGTCGTCACCTGTGCATTGACTCACGCCATCAGCTGCGCCGGCTACATGTTCTTAAACGCTGGCGACGAGGTCATCATTCCCGACCTGTACTGGGACAACTACGAACTTGTCTTCGAAAACGCCCGCGGAGCAAAGATCAAAACCTTCAACACCTTCAAGAACGGCGGCTTTGATACAGAAGCTCTCAAGGCAGCCCTCGCCGAAAGCAAGTGCGACAAGAAGGTGGTTCTCCTGAACTTCCCCAACAACCCCACAGGCTACACCGCCACCGAATCCGAAGCGGTAGAAATTGCAAAGATCCTTACCGATTGTGCCGCTGCAGGCAACAAAGTCGTGGCCCTTCTGGACGACGCTTACTTCGGCCTCGTCTACGAAGAAGGTGTCACCCGCGAAAGCCTTTTTGTAAAGCTGGTGGATGCACACGAGAACCTGCTGGCCGTAAAGCTGGACGGCCCCACCAAGGAAGACTACGTCTGGGGTTTCCGTGTGGGCTTCATGAGCTTTGGCTTCAAGGGTGCGACCGACGCACAACTGAAGGCTCTGGAAGACAAGGCCGCAGGCACCGTCCGTGGCAATATCAGCAACGGTCCGTCCATTTCCCAGAAGATCCTTCTTGCCGCCTACCAGTCTGCAGAATACACCGACCAGAAGGCCGAAAAGTACGCCACCCTCAAGAAGCGCTATGACATCATCAAGGACATCCTCGCTTCCCATCCGGAATACGCAGAATCCTTCGAAGCCATGCCCTTCAACAGCGGCTACTTCATGTGCGTAAAGCCCAAGGGTGTAGACGCCGAAGAACTCCGCCAGAAACTCATCAAGGATTACAGCACCGGCACCATCATGCTCTCCGGCCTCATCCGTCTGGCATTCTCCGCAGTGCCTACGGAAAAGCTGGGCAAGCTCTTCGACAACATCTACAAGGCTGTCAAGGACCTGCAAAAGTAATTTTGAGCATCAAGCCACGGGCATTGGGCTTTGTGGCACGAATTTTGCGTCATATTTTGCACTATATTTTATCGCACTCGTATTTTACATTATATTTTGTAGAACCCGAATTTTGCGCTACATTTTGTAAAATATGAATTTTGAATAATCAAGGTTTGTCGCAAAGGTCCTCGTAGTTCAAAAAAACTTGTGAGCGGCCAGAAGCCTCAAACCTCCAACTGGAGGATCAATGTCCGACAACGCAATACTGAACTATGGCGGAAAGAGTTACGAACTCCCTGTCTGTGAAGGTACTGAGAACGAACACGGTCTCGATATTTCAAAGCTCCGCAAGGACACTGGACTTGTGACGCTGGATTACGGCTACCTGAACACCGGTAGCACCAAGAGCGCCATCACCTACGTGGATGGAGAAAAAGGCATTCTGAGGTACCGCGGTTACGCCATCGAGGACTTGGCCGAGAAAGCGACCTTCCCGGAGACCGCCTGGCTCTTGATTTATGGCGAACTGCCCACTCAGCAGCAACTCACCCATTTCCGCACCTTGCTGACCGAGAACGCCCTCCTCCACGAAAACCTGCTGAACTTTTTCCGCCAGATGCCGCCCAACGCACACCCCATGGGCATCTTGAGTTCCATTGTCAATGCCGTCGGCTTGTTCACTCCCCGCTTCTATGACGACGAGAACATCGCCAGCGCCTTCGAACTGACTACCGCAGGCCTTATTTCCAAGGTCCGCACCATCGCGGCCTTCGCCTACAAGGCAAGCATCGGCGAGCCTTTCGTCTATCCCGAAGCAGAACGCAGTTACTGCAGCAACTTCCTGAACATGATGTTCTCCAGCAAGGCCCGTCCCTACCATCCGGACCCCATCATGGAAAAGGCCCTGAACACCCTGCTCATCGTCCATGCGGACCACGAACAGAACTGTTCCACCTCTACAGTCCGTATGGTGGGCAGTTCCCAGGCAAACCTTTACGCCTCTATCTGTGCAGGCATTTGCGCCCTGTGGGGCCCCCTCCATGGCGGAGCAAACCAGGCTGTACTCGAAACACTCATGCGCATCCAGCAAAGCGGCATGACCATCGAACAGGTTATGGCAAAGGCCAAGGACAAGAACGACCCCTTCCGCCTTTCCGGATTCGGCCATCGCGTCTACAAGAGCTACGACCCCCGTGCCAAGGTTCTCAAGAAACTGATGTACCAGGTTTTCGAACGTGAACACGTCCAGGACCCGCTGCTGGATATCGCCCTGAAACTGGAAGACGCCGCCCTGAAGGACGACTACTTCATCGAGCGCAAACTTTATCCCAACGTGGATTTCTACTCCGGCATCCTGTACCGTGCCATGGGCATTCCTACCGACATGCTCACCGTGATGTTCGCCATCGGGCGCCTTCCCGGATGGATTGCCCACTGGAAAGAAATGCACGACGACCCCAACTCCAAGATCAACCGCCCCCGCCAGATTTACACGGGCTTCAACGAGAGACCTTGGGTGGATCGGGACAAACGTTAACTGCAATAACTAGCCACGACAGATATCGGTTATCAAAAGGAGCCTCGCAATAAGAATAATCTTTGCGAGGTCTTTTTTTAGAGGGGTCCTTTTAGATCGCCCCGATATTTTTCCTATGAATTTTTTTCTTCCACGAATTTCAGGAATTCATCGGCAGGAATAGGCTTCGAGAAGTAGTAACCCTGAATATAGTCAACGCCGATATTCTGCAAAGCCTGCAATTCCGACGCGTCTTCCACACCTTCGGAAACCACGCGGAGTCCCATTTCGTGTGCCATCTGCACCACCGTCCGCACCACATATTTTGCGCGGTCCATCTTGCCAAAGGCCTTGGTCAAGTCGTAGTCCATCTTCACCACGCTCACGGGCATTTCCACGATGTACATCAAATTGGATTCGCCCTTGCCAAAATCATCCAGCGAGAAAGTGCACCCCATATCCATCAGGGAACCCATGTTGTTCAACAAGTTCTTTTTCACGCTGAGAGTTGCGGTCTCTGTAATTTCCAGATTGATTGCCGAACTTGGAACATTGTTTTCGTCCATAATCTTGCTCAGACGATTAGACAAATCCACCTGTTCGCATTGCAATACAGAAAGATTCACATCCACGCACCTCACGCCGGCCTTCTGAATTTTTCCGCCAGCGATAAACTGGCAAGTCTTTACAAAGACCCGCTCCCCCAAGGCAACAATCGTCCCGGTTTCCTCAGCCACGGGAATGAAATCCGAAGGATAAATCAAGGAACCGTCAGTTCTACGAATGCGGACCAGAGCCTCTGCAGATTCAAACTTTTTACTGAGAACGCTGTAAATCGGCTGGTAGAAAACCTCCACGCGGTCTTCGGCCAAGGCCTGGTTGATTTCCTCTTGCATACGCTCGTGAACAAGGTAATCGTCAATCTTGTCCCTCGTAATTTCGATTTCCGATTCCGGAATTTGACCGTTGTACTTGTTGAAAAAATACTTGAATACCTTGGTCAACTTGGCCGGGGAACCCACATCCAGGCCGTTTTCAATGCCCAGACCTTGAATGTTCTTGAAATAGGCAGACTCCCGTTTCTGCTCTTTAAGAATCCAGCGGATCATCCGGTTGTACCGCTTGCGATCCTCCGAAATCATTATGAACTCGGGGCCAAGGAGCTTAAAGAACCATATTCCGTCGCGGGCATTGGATCGCTGCATCAGGCGGTATATGTAATCCTCTGTTTCCGGCGGAATCTCTTCAAGAGAAAACTGTATTGCAAAAAACTTACGGTTCAGGCTGAACTGCTGCTTAAGGTAAGCCTCCAATGCGTAGCCATTGAAGCAGCCCAGTTCGTTGTTCAAATTGACTTCCGGATTTTCAAGGGCAGCATAAAGAATCATCATACCCAGGGATGTGGCAAAGCCCACCAGCAATTTTTCTGCATCCAGGAACTGCCAGCCGGCGGCAACAATCCAAAGCAGAACCCAAATCATAAACGCAGACCAACGAAGGGTGGAAATCTTTTTCCGTTCAGAAAATGCCGTCACCAATATGGTGACAAAGTCAATGGCGCAGCAGGCATAGGCGACAATGGCCCCCGGACCGTAGGTATAGACGACGCGACCGTTGGAATAAATTTCCAAGGGAACAATCATGATGACCAGACATTCCAAAGCAACAATAACGCCCAACCATTTGGTGACTTTCCAGTGTTTATGCTCGTCCATCACATCATGGAACAAATAAACGACTGCAAACATACACTCCACAACCAGGGTGGCAATGTAGGCTTTGCAGATACCCATGACCAAAAACGGCGACCAGGTATCCTGACGGCTAATGCCCACAACAGAAAGAATGTCAAGAGAAAGCAGCGCTATGGTAACGACGAGCATGTACTTGAAAATACGCTCGCCGTACAATCCCAACTGTTTCCTGGCAGAGTAAAGGACCAGGAGCAAAACGCTCAAAACCAGTCCGCAACATTGACATTCTATATTCATATCCACACCATAACCAAACGTTCGATACTACAAAATAATTTATACAAAAAGACCTGTCAACGCAACTACTACCGCAGCCTGCGCAGCCCCTTGGGCATGGGAACCTCGGTACCGCTTTCCTGCAATAGGTAGAGGTTGTCCAGGCTGATGTA